>CAZXGE010000038.1:0-2162 GCA_964640445.1 uncultured Candidatus Peribacteria bacterium | reverse complement strand
TAGAATAATTTGCTTTCAATTATAATTTAACTTTTTATTTTTATGAAAAGCTGTAAATGTTGCGTTAGTATGGTTACTGGTGTTTTGGTACTAGTTGGTGCTCTCAACTGGGGCCTAGTTGGCTTTTTCGAATTCAATTTGGTTGAAGCTCTTGTTGGCGCTTGGCCAGTAGTAGAACGTGTTGTTTACGCTCTTGTTGGTCTATCAGCTGTTTACATGGGAGCAATGAAACTAATGTGCTGCAGCAAAAAAAGCGAATGCAAAGATGGCTCTTGCGATACAATGGGTGGTATGAAAAAAATGTAATTCGGAAAACGAACTACAAACGTTATACACTAGAAAGACCGCTCCTAAACCGAGCGGTCTTTTATTTAGAGAAACTCAATAGCTAAATTTTAGCTTACTGCTACTAATCCCGGATGCCAACTCCTCACTACTGCGCTTTGCTAATTCTAGTAACAAATAATCGCTCTTACCTTGATCTTTAAACAATTGTGGCTGGCTTTTGATAATTTCAAGCGGCATTAGCTCCAACTCATAACCATCCGTAGCCATTTTCAGCCTAACAGCCAAACCTTGCTGTGTAGCCACTGAGAAATATTGATCAAAGACAAAATTACCCAAACTATAGATTATCGGCTTGTTTTTATAAGTTTCGACATTTTGGATAACATGAGGATGGTGACCAATGATCAAGTCGGCTCCAGCGTCTATAAACGCTTCTGCCATAGCTCTTTGTCGATCGGTGCCCCTATCGACATATTCCGGGCCCCAATGCGGATAAACAACAATCAGGTCACGTTCTGGCACTAGATTTTGTGACTTGATCAGGTCGACAGCTTTAACAACATCCAGCTCAACTGTGGCAGCATGCAAGCCAATAACTACCAATCGCTTATCCAAATCTGACAAATCCTGAACAAAAACCGAGCCCAAACTAGGGTCTAGAGGATGACCAAATTCCGCAATACCATTACCCCGCAACTGAGCTTTTGTATATTCAAAACTCGCCTCACCACGGTCAAAAGTGTGATTATTAGCCAAGCTCAAGGCCTCAAAGCCAACATCAGCCAAGACTTTAGCCACTTTTTGCGGGAACGAAAAAGAAGTAGAAAAATCTGGTGTTTGCCGATGGTTCTCAGTCTCCGTAATTGGCCCTTCCAAATTACCGATCAGCAAATCCGCTTGCTGGCGGATTTCAGGCAGATAAACAAAAGGATAGCTATCACCATGACGATTAGCCAAAGTTTCCACAAAACGGCCCAGCATAATATCGCCGACAAACAATGTCTCAAAATCTAAATCTTTAGCCACGCGCCTTACTTGCTGACTATCCTCTACGACAGGTGACTCAACAGTAGAACAACCAAAAAAAATTAATAGAAAGACAAAAAGCAGTGTCCATAGCTTTACTTTCCAAGATTTACTCACCTTTTTTGAAATTTAAAGCGCAAGAATTAATACAAAAACGCTCACCTGTATCCGTAGGGCCATCCGGGAAGACATGACCAAGGTGGGCTTCACAATGGCGGCAACGCACTTCAGTGCGACGCATACCATGGCTAACATCATCCAAAAGCTTAATATTTTCTTGATTAGCCGGCACATCGAAACTAGGCCAACCTGTACCCGAGTCAAACTTAGCATCAGAACTAAAAAGCTCCGCGCCACAACAGACACACTCATACATACCATGCTCCTTATTATTGACATAAGCTCCTGTGAAAGGCGCTTCGGTTCCGCCTTCGCGTGTGACACGATATTGTTCTGGCGTTAGTTTATTTTCGTAATCCATACTGCTTTAAAATTAAATTTTTTTAACAAATTGAGACTTGAGTGCCATTGCACCGAAACCATCGATTTTACAATCGATATTATGATCATCATGCCCATCGACCAAACGGATATTTTTCACTTTCGTACCAGACTTAATCGGCTTCGAAGAACCTTTAACCGGCAAATCCTTAATCACCGTAACTGTATCACCGTCCTGAAGTTGGTTACCATTGGCATCCAGCACAATCGCTGCCGCCTGACTCTCCTGCGGGTTCCATTCATGAGCGCATTGAGTACAAATTTGCTGATCCTGATCAGCATAAGTCAGATCGGAATCACAGCTGGGACAATTTATTGACATCTCGCTTTAATTTAAGAAATCTCCA
>CAZXGE010000037.1:0-8333 GCA_964640445.1 uncultured Candidatus Peribacteria bacterium | reverse complement strand
TGGCAATTACGCTCAAGTCTGAATCCTTAGCTAGTGGCTTTTCTTCAGCATGTACTTTTAAGATCTCTTCTCTTTCTTTGAGGTTTGGCTTGTCAACAACTACGCGTCGATCAAAGCGACCTGGTCTGAGTAAGGCTGGATCTAATACATCAGGACGATTTGTAGCTGCAATGACAATAATATTGTTACTTTGGCTATCGAAACCATCCATTTCCGTTAGGATTTGGTTTAATGTTTGCTCTCTTTCGTCGTGGCCACCACCAAGGCCAGCGCCTCGTTTTCGGCCTACAGCATCAATTTCATCAATAAAGATAATACAAGGAGCGTTGAGTTTAGCTTTGCCAAAGAGGTCTCTAACCCTGCTGGCACCAACACCAACAAACATTTCCACGAATTCCGAACCGGAAATACTAAAGAATGGCACATCGGCCTCCCCTGCTACGGCTCTAGCTAATAAGGTTTTACCTGTACCTGGTGAGCCAATCAAAAGAACACCTTTAGGGATTTTGGCTCCCATTTTTTTGTATTTGGTTGGATTCTTCAAAAAATCAACAATCTCCACTAGGTCCTCTTTAGCCTCATCAGCACCAGCTACATCTTTGAATTTAGCGATTTTTTTACTCTTGTCGAATAGCTTGGCACCACTACGCCCGAAGGAAATTGCTTGATTGTTGCTACTCTGAGCCTGTCGGAAAATGTAGATGAAGAAAAAGGCAATTAGTAGAATTGGGATAATTGAGATTAGTAAATCGCCCCAGAAGTTATTAGCTGGTTTGACGCTGACATCGAGTTTGGCCAACTCTGCTTCGGAAAAAATGTCACTAATTTGAGCATTTGGCTCTTTGTAGGTAAAGCCAGTTTTGCCATTAACTAATTTATAGCTAACTTTGTTGCCGGTAACTAAGATTTCGTTGTCGACAATTTGGTCATTGGCGATATATTCTTTTAACTCGCTAATACCAGCTTCGACAGTAGATCCGCTTTTGGATAAAGGCGAATAGAAAAATATAGAACTAAGAATTAAGGCCAAAAGCACAAGAATGCCGAAACTTTTTAGTGGGCTATTTGTTTTCTTTGGCTGCTTATTATGTTGTTGATTTTGCATTAAAATTTTTCAAACAGTAAGTGCTGAAATTTTAATCTAAAGCTTTGTATTTAGCAATATGCTCTTACCTTTTGTTAAAAATGCTAGTTTTCCGATTAAGCAAAGCTTATTGCCTGCTAAATTCTTAATATTTTTTTTAAGTAGGAGTAGTTGCTGTTTATTCGTCTGGCTTTGGAAATTTCTAATTATAAATATTAGCAAATTGTTAAGTTTGTGGCCGGGTAAGTTGCTAAGTTCTCGCTTGTTTAGCTTTAGTTGGTTGTCTTCAAGTCTGATTGAGATTTCCAGGAAGGTGTTGATAATGTCTATTTGACAGGTTTTTGCTAGTTCAATTAATTCTAATATGGTTTCTTTATAGTCTAATTTCCAGCTTTCTAGCTCTGGCATAATTTGGTGACGAATCTGGTTGCGTCGGAAATTCAAGTCATAGTTGCTTTCGTCAATAATATGTTGAATTTTTTGTTTCTCGGCGTGGTCAATTAGGTCGGATTTTTTGAGGTATAGAAGCGGTCTGTAGATTTTTGTCTTTTGATTTAGTGCTAAAATACCCGATAGGCCAAATAGACCTGCACCTCTTTGCCAGTTCATAATTACCGTCTCGAGATTGTCATCTTGGTGGTGAGCGGTCAAGATTAGGTCCGAGTCACTTTTTTGCCTTAGCTCCTCTAGGAATTGATAGCGGTATTTTCTGGCTGTTGCTTCTAGGTTTGCTTTGTTTGTTTTAGCAATTTCTTTGATATCAGCATTACCTAGTTCAAATTTGAGTTTGTTTTTTTGACAATAAGTTTTGACAAAATCAGCATCATTTTTGCTTTCTGGTCTTATTTTGTGATCGAAATGAGCAATGATTAAATTGTCCTTGTTGATATTTTGATTTTTGAGCAGTAGATCGACTAAAACCATTGAATCGACACCGCCACTTGTTGCAATCACTAATTTTTTTGACTGTAAAAAGTCAGTAATATGTTTTGTTAGCATGGCTTGTTTGTGAGCTTGATTACTTCGTCCCAATTGTCATCGCTAGCAAGTTTATTGGGGATCTCTTTTTGGCAAATTTGACAGCGATGGAGAATCATCCAGCCCTTACCTTTTTGCTGATATGCCTTTACTGCTGGCATAATTCCATGGCAATTGCTGGCACGGTCACCGGGTACTTCTTCGTCCACATGCAGAGAATTAAGACAGTTGTAACAATGGTTTCTGATCACACCTCCAGAGGCGTTGTTTACTGTTTGGCAGGTTTGACAAACAAAGCTTTCGTTTTTGAAAATAAAATTTTTGCGCTTTTGCATATCCAAATTTTCTTTAGGGAAGTTCGCATTTTCCAGAACTTCTTTAGTCTATTGAAGTTTACCTGATTTCATGCTAGAATTAAAAGATTTAGTTTAAACAAATATGGATTTTATCCCCAAACCACCGGAGGTACCCAGTGTAGCTGATACCAATCTTTCAGCTCAATCAACAGGTAATTACGCAAATGTATCTGCATCTATTGGCGCTATGCCATCCGCAAGTGTTAATCCCAAGCCGGAAATTGATCTTGCTAAGCCGAAAATTCGCTTATCGCTATCGTCGATAATTGTATTTTTGTTGGTGCTTGCTTTACTTGTACTAACTGGTCTTAGCTATTTTGCAAATAATAAGAAGGAAAGTGAAATTGCCTCCTTGGAAAGTCGTCTTGAGAATCTAGAGGGCATGAGTGGTAATAGTTCTAAGGCAACACTTTCGACAAAGAAATCATTCTTCGATGATAAGGATGCGGAACGGATTTTGGCTTATAACATGCTTGCTCGTGTTTTCGAGTTGAATAGGTCGGCTTCGAGCTCTGATGTCGAATTGGTTAAAATTAATTCGGTAAGTGGTAACGAGTTGGGTGAACTAACTGTTAATATTGAAACAAGCGGCAGTTCGACCGATCCATATGTGGATACGGCTTTGTTATTGCGTGAATTCAAGAAGAAAGCTTATTTTGAAGATACTTTTATTCCTAGTATCGGTAGTAGCCTGACGCAATTAGGTCAAGATTTGTTGAATTACTCACTTCGAGTTAAGTATGTTCGTGCCAAAGACACTATTTCTGGCTTTTTGGATTTTGGCTCTACGGAAGAAGTGCCTGCTGTAACTGAAACTGAAAGCGAAACTTCGGTAAACACATTGATAGATCAAGTTCGTGGTGAGCTCAATCAGAATTTAACTACAGTTTCAAATGAACAATAATCGCTCTGGCCTAATTTTGACCTTGGTTGCACTACTGGTTTTAGTTGTTACTTATGTATTTTTGTACATGCCAACCAAGTCTAAGGGTAATGATTTGGAAGCTCGTTTGCTAGATTTGCGATCGGAGCTAGCCAATGTTGAGGAGCTTGCTCCGGATCAACAATCTAATCTGAAAATTGGAGAAGTTGATGCAAAGACCTTGGAGTTGGCTGTGCCTAATGTTTTTGACCAAGACCAGTTGATTGAAAGTTTGTCGAGTTTGGCACTCAAATATTCAATTAAAGTTGATAATTTAAGTTTTGGTAAGACCCAGACTGAGAATAACTATATTGATTCAACTACAATTTCATTAAGTGTGACTGGTGGTTACAATAATTTCTTGCAATTTTTGCGTGATTTAGAGTCGTCAGATCGTTTTTTCAATATTCAAAACTTCACATTGGGCATTAGTGAAAGTGAGCCTCGCGAGGTGAATTTCTCTGTAAACATGGAGGTTTATAATTCGTAAGTAATAAAATTTTAGTTTATGGCTTTCAAAGAATTCATTTACGGTAAGACAGACCTGACTAAGTTTAGTTTTGTAGAAAAGCTTAGTTTTTATCTTGTAGAAAGGAAAAAGGTTAGCTTGATGGATAAAGCCCTTTTTTATCAATTATTCGCAACTTTGATCAACGCTGGTGTCTCGACGGTTAAAGCGATTAATATTCTAAAGGAGCGAGCACAGAATGAGAAATTCTTTCGTGTGTTAGCTACGATCTACTTGGACCTAGAAGCTGGTGAAAGTTTCTCTAAGTCATTGGAAAAATTCCCGGAAATTTTTTCTAATGCGGAGATCGGTATTATCGCTACCGGTGAAGCTACGGGTAGTCTTGAACAGTCTCTACGGCGTTTACACAGTCAAACTGAGCGTAAGGCTAAGGTCGTTGCCGATTTAAAATCAGCACTAACCTATCCAGCAATGATTGCTGTTGTCTTAGTGATCTCGACAATAGTAATGTCCACATTTGTAATTCCCGAGATTAATAATTTGTATGTGGAAAATGGACTGAAGGTCTCTGGCTTAACTGCATTATTGATCGGCTTTAGTAAGATAATGAGCAACTATTGGTTAGTAATTTTAGCATTAGTCATGGCGGCTTACACTGTTTTCAAAATCTATGTTGGCAGTGCTAATGGTAGAATTAGCTTTGATACCTATGTTTTAGATTTGCCATTCATTGGTGACATCGTTAGGAAATATAATATTGCTGAGTTTTCTAGCACATTTGGTGTTTTGATGGAATCGGGCATTCCTCTGGAGAAAGCTCTAAAGATTGTGGCAAAAGGTCTAAGTCATAGTTTGTATAAGAATAAGGTTTATGAACTGATTGGCCGTACAATTACAGGTGAGCAAATTTCGAAGGTTCTCAGTGAGTCACCAAATTTGTTTCCAGGTAATGTGACTCAAATTTTGGAGATTGGTGAGAAATCAGCTAATCTGGGCAATCTCTCTCTGAAAGTTGCTGATCAGTATGACGAAGAACTTCGATATGGTCTCAAGAATATTAATACCGTAATTGGACCTTTGGTAATTGTGATTGTGGCAGTTTTTGTCGTATTATTTGCTTTGGCAATTTTGTTACCAATATTTAATCTCACCCAAAATGTTGGTGCTTAAGAAGTTTACGGCTAAAAAATCAGCATTTACGCTAATTGAGATAATTATTGTGATTACAATTGTAGCCTTTTTGTCTGCGGCAATTTACTCTGGTTACAGCCGTCTGTCTGGTACTTACAATTTGGCTCTTGCTACTGATGATTTCACTAGCAAGCTTTCTGAGCTAAAAAACAAAGCATTGTATAGTGGTGATAATTTTTGCTATGGATTCATGATTGAGAATTCTGGTCTGAAAGTCGTTAAGGCTAAATTTTTGAATCCTGTTGAGAAATGCAGTGGTGACTACGAGGAAACTGAGCAGCTTACAGATGAAGATTTAATTTTGGCTGATGTTAAACTCAATGGGCAAAGTTTTGATTCCAAAGTTATAACTTATTACTTACCGTTAACTGCTGACACCCTTTTAGTTGGTGGTAGTAATTTGGCGGCAAATTCGATTTTCGAATTTAAACTTAAGGTTAAAGGTAATGACCGAGGCGAGAAAGTTTTATACTTTTTGCCAGCTTTGGCGCAATTGACTGATACTAACCCACTCTAATGCAAAAATTTGCTTCCAGAAATAGATCGGGTTTTACACTTATCGAAGTGTTAATTGCGCTAACAATCATTTCGGTGACATTTATTGGGGTATCTGGTCTAATTAGTAGCAATTTGCGCAGTAATCAGCTAAATCAAGCTTTGATTACTGCTAATTATCTTAATCAGGAAGCGCTAGAAGTGTCGCGGCATTTGCGTGACAGTGGCTGGCTAAATAATTTTGCTTTCAATGCCAATACTGCGGAATTATGGGGTGAAAGTTTATATCCACCAACTGGCAAAGCAGTTTATAAAATAGAAGAAAGGCCGAATTTTACTGGTAGCCAAAAGTATAGTCTGATTGCGACAAGACCGGGTTACAAAGAAAATAGGCTGTATCGTGTAGTTCGTAATGATGTTACTTATTATACGCATGAAAATTCTGACAATCCCACTAATTTTGCTAGGTATATTACTGTTGAGCCATTTTCTGATCCTGCGGTTTCCAAATACGAAAATTTGGATCCGTTAAAAGTTACGGCAACTACAGTGATTGACCTTAATGGCAGAAAGCGAGAAGTTAATTATTATGTAATTTTAACCGATTGGAAACAAGGACCACTTTAAAAAGATCGGGTTTTACATTGATTGAAGTAACTGTCGCCTTGACTGCCTTTTTGATCTTTATTGGTATTATTTTGCGCTCATTTATCAACTTGGTTGGTTTGCAAATTGAAGCAAATCGTTATCGTAAAGTTTACTCTGAGCTCAATGAAATCATGGCAACAATTACCACCGATATGCGAGACTACACAATTGACTATAGTTGTTTTAAGACATCGCTATGTGCAGATCGGAGAACTGTGGCATTTTATGGTAATGCTGGCTTATCTAGAAATTTGTTAAAAATTTCAGAGGACAATCAGTTTCTTTATGCGAAACAAACTCGAACTAACCTTCGTGAGGAATTCGGCGTACCACAATTTTTACCACTAAAATCGACAAATTCTACATTTTTAAAAATCGATTTGCAGGTATTCCCTGAATTCAGTCCTTATGACGAAGAGCTGCCATCAGAAAGCTTGGTTTTGGCTCAACCAATTTTATCGATTAGGGCAACAGTCAAATCTAAAAATTATCCAAAGCGCGAACCACTTTATTTCCAGACGGCAATTACGACCAGGCAATATAATTTAAAATCATACTAATGCGTGCAAAAAAAGGTAGTGCTCTATTGGTTGCCTTGGTCTTCACAGGACTTTTGACACTGGTTACGATCGGTGTTAGTGCGCTAATTAGTAGAGAGACTAGGCTAATAAAAAATATTATCGATGGCAATACAGCTTATTATGCAGCGGAATCGGGTATAGAGTTAGCAATGTTGGATGTACAAGAAAATGAGCCCGGGTTTGAAATTCGTGAAGAGAATGTAGTAGAATTGGCAGATGGTGTGGAAATAAAATTTGCTGTTTTGGCTAGAACCAGTCAATTGCCGATTCTTGCTGATTATGAGCGACGCTTACTAAATTTAAATAGTAATGTTTTTGGCCTCAAAAATGCATTTGCCGAATTGCCATTAAATGCCAGCGTTAAAATCCCGTTTACAGATGAGTTGAAAAATTTCCGTTTGGAATATTATTTTCCTCTAGCCAAAGAGTTCGATCCAGTCCGTCTAAGTCAAATTGATGTTTTGCGGTTTAAGCTTTTTGGTAAAAATACTGAAGGTGGCATCGATTCCCTCAATGACTTTTTGCCAGCAAATAACGGCGATGCTGGAATTACGGGTCTGACAGCCGAAAATCCAGCAACAAGTGGCACCCAAGGTCATTGGAACAATGGTATTTACTTCCCTGCTGATCCAGAAAGATTAGATGGTAGTCAGAAATGTGCGGCAACAGGACTTGATAGCGATAAGCAATGTATGACCTTTGCCAATTTTTTGGCAACACACACTGATAATTATTTGGTTATTTCGAACTTGCTAGATAGTTCAAAATTGAGTCGAATTGTTGATACTGATTTCCCTGGAGCTACTAGTCTATATTATCGGATAATTGATATTGAGAATCAGCAGAATAGTATTGGTTTAGGTAATTTAGTTTCGCCAACTGCCAAGATCAATGCCAGTGGTGAATATCGTGGCAGCAAACAAGGGTTAATTGTGGATGTTCTACCTGATAACTTCTTGCCAATTTTTGAGTTCGCACTTTATCGACCTAAGACAAGTTCAAGATAAGTTATGATTGCTGACACTCGAGCATTTAGCGCAGAAATACTGATTTTTAGAGTTCCCGCAACTTAGCTTTTGGAGCTGTTAAGCGCTCAACGGTAAGGATTTGATCTAATTGTTCTTTTGTTAGTAAGTTATCTTTCAACACCTGCTCTCTGAGGGTTCGCTTTTCAGCTAGGGCTGCTTTGATAACTGCGGCTGTTTGGTTGTAACCTAAGTATGGTGCCAGCGCAGTACCGTCACATAAACTTTCTAAATAAGTTTTCTGAACATGTTCGACATTAACTACGAGGCCGGAAATTGTTTCAGTTTCTAGCATTTTGATGCCATTCGTCAGCAGATTAAGACTATCTAGCGTTTTGAGCATGATAAGTGGGCAGTAAATGTTCAGTTCAAAGTGACTTCTGCTGCTACAATGCAATAATGCTTGGTCATTACCTAAAACAGCAAATGCGATCATATCCAAGCATTCGAGAATTGATGGGTTAATTTTCCCGGGCATAATGGAAGAGCCTGGTTGGACTGCTGGGATTGTGATTTCGTTAATGCCGGCCAATGGTCCCATGACCATTAATTTCAAATCGCTACTCAGATTAATAAGATTTGTT
>CAZXGE010000036.1:0-8507 GCA_964640445.1 uncultured Candidatus Peribacteria bacterium | reverse complement strand
TCTTGTTTCCCCGGGATGCCGAAAAGTGCTTTCTTCAGGTCTTCTAATGCTTCCTTGCTGATCCACTCATAGAGTTCCGTATCCTCGGGTTCGGGGGTAAATTCCATCTTTGGTTTTCCGACTTTGGCGACGATCTCATTGATAAATTCACAGATTTTCTGTCCCCATTTCTTGCCGAAGGCAATTGCTTCCAACATTTTAGCTTCGGGAACTTGATTCGCACCGGCTTCGATCATGATGACATCGCGCTCGGCGATTTCTGTATGCATGTAGACGCGATCTCTTGTTGTGCCGGCTTCGTCAGCGGTGATGGCATGTTTAAAGCCGATTAGACGGTTGAATAATGATGATTTGCCGGTATTTGGTCGACCGACGAGAGCAATAATTGGTTTCAAAATATGATGTGACTTAAATCGAGTTGGTATTATAGGTTGTAATTGTTTAAAATACAATAGAGAGCTTTATTTTTGGCAAAATATGGAAGTTACATTGGATTATAGAAAAGTTTGCTTGGTTACAAAAGGAAGAAATGTAGCTCAGATAGATCAGCTATTACTCAAATTCCCTCAGCTTAAAATTATTGGTGAAAATTATTATCCAGAGTGCCGGGATAAGTTTTTGTATTATCGAGGACTAGGATATGAGTGTCATTTTTTGGGAAGGTTGCAGTCGAATAAAATTAAGAAAATTGTTGAAATTGCGGATGTGATTCAGTCTGTTGATAGTTTACCTAAACTGCTTAAGATTGAAGCTAGTGCGGCTGATTTGCAGAAAAAAATTAAAGTTTTGCTTCAGGTCAATTTAGGCGATGACACTAAGGCTGGTATTCCGATTGCTGAATTGTTGGATTTTTTTGCTAAAATTCCCTGGTCCGAGCTGAAATTTGTCGAAGTTTCGGGGGTGATGACTGTGGGTTTTTTAGCTGATTTGGGGAAAACGGAAGCAGGTTTTCGTAATTTGGCTAATATATATGAAATTTTAAGATCCAAATATCCAGATTTAAACACTTTATCAATGGGAATGAGTGATGATTATCAGTTGGCACTTAAACAAGGGGCTAATTTGTTACGGTTGGGGCGTTATTTTTTCGAGGCGGATTAGTATTTTGTCAATAAGTCTTTTATGTTTATTTTTAGAGGTTTTTTGTTAGTTTGCTTATTTTTTAAGTCTAAATTTGTTTTTTAGGTCTAAAAGTGGCTTGTGGTACTAGTTTTTTCTGGTTTTTTGTGCTATAATGGCTAGATTTAGTAATTCAAATTATGAATTTCTGGAAAAGAATTTTTATTCTGGCGATTGGGATCCTCTATTTTTCCACGACTTCTGTGGCGCACGCTTCGACAGTTACTGTGGGTCAATTGAGTATTTTGCCTGATTTTTCTCGTGATGTGAAACTAAACAAAGTTTTTATTACTGAGCGGTCATGTCATATTTTCCTAGATGATTTTGAGGATATTTTCTTTTATTCTGTAAATGAAAGTATGGATTCGGCGTTGGCCGAAATGAATAAGCGCACAAATTTAGGCTTTGAATTTAAAGAAAATGATGTTTTGGCTTGTACGATAAAAACCGGCAGAATTAAATTTTCTTATGCGCAGTATTTTGTGAAATATGCTTTGAGTTTAGGTACGATTTTGGCTGGTCTAATTTCGATGCTGTTTATTGTCATTGGTGCTTATAAATACACATTTAGCGGTTTAACTGATGATTTAGATGGTGCGAAATCCACAATTCGTTATGCAATTATTGGCTTGGTAGTAAGTACTTTGTCTTGGATTATTGTGCAGTTGGTTTTGGGGTTGGTCACGGGCTAGAGGGGAAGCTCTAAAAAATGCGAACTTCTATGTCGCCTTCACGCTTTGTTCCTCATCGTATTAACAATACGCCTCGGTCACAAAGCGATTGGCTCCTTGAATTTCATCGTTTTTTAGAGCTTCTCACGGATTTGAATGCTAAAAAATGCGAACTTCTATGTCGCCTTCATGATTTGTTCCTCATCGTATTACCAATACGCCTCGGTCACAAAGCGATTGGCTCCTTGAATTTCATCGTTTTTTAGAGCTTCTCACGGATTTGAATGTTAAAAAATGCGAACTTCTGTGTCGCCTTCACGCTTTGTTCCTAATCGTGCAGCAGGCGCACTATTTCTTCATTTTTCTAAAGTGTACTTGTGAGTAGATAGCCTGTTTGTTCTGGTCGGAGGTAAATGGGGTTTTGCCAGTGTAGGTGTTGATCGTTGATTGCACCAAGTAAAGTCGCGATCGGACGGATACCAGCTTCCCCTGCTTCGTCTAATTCGAATGTGTCGTAGAGAGTGATGCGTTCGTAGTTATTTTCGTTCAGATCGTTTTGGAGTTCCTGGTCTAGTTTGTGATTTTTTCCAGTAGATAGGTCGGCTGCGGCGATAATTAAGACTTTTTTGTCTGTTTTTGCGTATGTTTCGGCAATTAGTTTGCCAAATTCGAAGTGTTTTTCTGGGCTTAAATATGAGCTATTGAGCGAAATTAGTTCTGGTTTTTTTGTGAGGGCGCGGGTCAGGTAGAAAAGTGGGACAATTGCTCCCCTGTCTAATTTGGATTCGGCTGTTCTGATGAACGGAAAAGCTTTGGTTTCGGCAAGTTTAATTAATTGATTGGTTTCGATTCGGTCGAATTCGAAATTGAGATCTGGTTGGCTGATTTCGCTTAAATTCGCAATGTATTGATTGTCTGTGGGAATGACGATGCCAATTTGGTCTAGGTAAATGACGCCGCGTGGGCTGATGACGATAATGACATCAGGTTTAAATTGTTCAACTTTCAGGCTTAGATCTAAGTAGCCTAGGATTAATTGTTCATATTGGGTGATGATATTTTTGTTGGCAGCGTGAGGTAGGATAGCTAAGGGGTGTGGGGCGATAATTCCGTGAATTTGGGGCATATTATTTGTGGCTATTTAAAGAGTTTTGCAGAATAGTTGCTAGGACATCGAGGTCAATATCTGCTAGTTTTTTGACATAGAGGCAGGCTTTGCCCATTTTGAATTTGCCTAGTTTTTCTAGGTGTTGGTTTCCTTCTAGGGTGCAGCCCATGGAGTAGATACTGAATTTGTCTTTGCGAATGGAAAAACCGATTTTCAGGCTCGTGCCTTTGTGCCCCGAGGCATATTGGTAATCATATTGGTCGAAGCCAATGATGCTGCTGCCCCAGAGTACTGGCTTTTTGCCTGTAAGTTTTTGCATTAGCTGAACTAAAATTTCGGCATCTTTGTAGATCGCTTCCGTGGGAGAGTTGAGTTTGATATATGTTGTTATATCTGTTGCGGTTGGTTTTGTCTTTTGTTCGTACATTGTCATTTTTTTAGTTTCTGTATGCAATAATAGCAATTTGAGGCTTTATTGCTCAAGCCAAAAATTACTTGCCAAAAATTATTTTATTTAGGTTTTGAATTGGCAAAAAGTAATAATTTCAGTATCTTTGTTTTAGATGAAGATTTAGTTTTTCGGTATGTCAAAAAAATTTATTGTGGCTTTGATTGCTGTTTGTTTGCTTGTTATTGGCTGTACTGGAGGAGAATCGATTACGGCACCAAATGATGAAATTGATACTAATTTATTTGATGTTTATCAGACCAATGATTTTGCAATTGGCTATCCTAAAGGTTGGAAGCTGAAAGATGATTTTACTAGTGATCTGACTCAAGCTACTGAAGTCGCTTTCATTAGTCATGTTAAGGAGTTCTTTTTTACTCCCACTGTTTCTGTGTCGATGCGTGAGGTGACGGCTGGGGTCAAAACTTTGGATTTTGCTAAAGTAGTTATGGCGCAGAACGAAAAATCGTTGTTGAATTTCAATTTGGTCGAAAGTGTGGATTTTGCACTGCCTAATGTTGATGCCTCAGTTTTGCATACATTTCAGGGCAAAGTTCAGCCTGAGGGAGATTTAGTGGAGTATTTTCAAACTTATGCAATTTTTGGCTCGAAAGCTTTTATCATAACGGGGGCGCATGACCCTAATGGCGATCCCCTTTTGGCTGAGCGTTTGCTCGAAACTTTGCAGAATTTTAGAGTGCGCTAATTGTTGGAGTAATTATTGGTAGTTTAATAACTCTTTTTGGGCTTGTTTATAGTTTGGGAAATGTTGGTCGACTAATTTCCAGAAGGCTGGTTTGTGGTTTGGTTCGATTAGGTGGCATAGTTCGTGGATGATAACATAGTCGAAGCAAGCTTTGGGGGTTTTGAATAGTTTGGTTGAGAGTACGATAGATTTGGTCTGATAGTTGCAGTAGCCCCAACGAGATTCTAGCTTTTTGAAGCTGATTTTGTTGAGTTCGCGAGCTACGGTTTGCTCGTTGAGATTTTTGACATAGGCAATTAATTCTGGTTCGAGGAGCTTGGTGATTTTGGAGGTTAGTTTTTGTTGAAATTCTTCTTGGCCTAGTGTTTTTGGTTTTCGAATTTTGAGAAATGGTAAGGTTTTGTCGATTTCGATGTTTAGTTTACTTTTGTCAGTTTCTTGAAGATCTAGCCAAAAATGTTTAGATCCATAGGCACTTATGTATTCGCCATTTTGCCAGATTTGTTGTTTTGTTTGATTGATTGCGAGCTTGGGTTTTAGTCTATTTACTAATTGGTCGATGTGTTTTTGTTGTTCTGAAGGACTGAGGTTTTTACTTATACGCAAAACAATTGCCCCATTTTTGATGGTGGCGGAGGAATGTTTTTTGTCTTTATATTCAATAATTACTTGCAATTTTTTGTGGGGAAATGAGAGTGATCCTAAGATAATTGTTTTTTGCTTGTTAGGAAAGTTTAGTTTTGCTATAAATGCTTTTGCTCTATAGTTGGTTTGTGCGTAAATTTTGCCGGGGTGGCGGAATTGGTAGACGCGCGGGACTTAAA
Source organism: uncultured Candidatus Peribacteria bacterium (assembly GCA_964640445.1). GTDB lineage: Bacteria > Patescibacteriota > Gracilibacteria > UBA1369 > UM-FILTER-41-14 > CAZXGE01. Next base: position 3,631 of record CAZXGE010000036.1, on the reverse strand, counting down.
ATCCCGTTTTCGCAAGAGAGTGCGGGTTCGATTCCCGCCCCCGGCACCACCTTTTTAACATTTCTGGAATATGGAAATAATGGGACTTAAGTTTGGTGATAAAGGAAATTCGTTGTCTTTTAAATTATTAATTATTGGGTTTTTGTTGTTGGTATTTTTGCCAGCAATTGGCTTTGTTTATTTTTTGGTCGAAGATCGATCATCTCGAGAGCAGTCGGCAATCTACGAAGTTAGTTCAAAATGGGGTGAACGACAAGTTGTCAAAGGGCCGATTTTGGCAGTACCACTGAAAACAAAAGAGCTTAGTTATGCTTATTTTTTGCCAGAAAGTTTGAGTGTGGAAGCTAACGCCGATTCGGAGACTCGTTCTCGTGGTATTTTTGATGTTCCACTTTATGAAGCTCAAATTAAAGCTACTGGTTCTTTTACTAGTCCCAATTTTTCGAAATTAGGTTTAACTAGTGATAATGCTGATTTGGCTAATGCTTTTTTGATTGTTGGTATTTCGGATATTAAAGGTTTGAAATCCCGTCCTTCTTTTGTTGTTAATGGTGCGAATTTTGAACTTTCAGCTGGTGATAAATCCGGATTAGTGGGTGCGGGGTTAAGTAGTAAATTTGCGCTTGATCCTCAGGTTGCTAAATACGATTTTAGTTTGGATTTGGTGCTTAATGGTAGTAATGAATTGGGAGTGAGTCCTTTGGCTAAAGAAACAGTGGTTGAACTCAAGTCAGATTGGTTGTCCCCTAGTTTTAGTGGTGATTTTTTGCCTGTGGAGCGTGAATTGACTGACAAAGGTTTTGAGGCTAAGTGGCAAGTATTGGAGCTTAATCGTAGTTTGCCGCAGCAGTGGCTATCTACTGATGCCGTGGAATTTGGCTCGAAATACAACGAATATGGTGATGGTACGATGTTGGGTGTGGAATTTTTGAAAGCAGCAGATAATTATGCGAAAGTAGAGAGAGCGGTTAAATACGCGATTGTCGTGATATTGTTGGTGTTTTTAACTATATTTTTATTGGAAGTGTTGGCTTCATATCGTGTCCATCCATTTCAATATATTTTGGTGGGTTTGGCGTTAGTGATTTTTTATGCCTTGTTGTTGTCTCTTTCTGAATATTGGCGATTTGGTTGGGCTTATTTGACAGCAGTTGTGGCTACGGTTGGTTTGATTACTGCTTTTGTTAGGGCTTCTTTGCAAAATACTCGTCATGGTTTGATTTTGGGTGGTGTTTTGACAGGGCTTTATGGCTTTGTTTATGTGTTGCTCCAATCGGCAGATTATACATTGTTGATGGGTAGCGTAGCGGTCTTTATCTTGCTGGCTGTAGTTATGTATATTACCCGCAAAATTGACTGGTATAAGTCGTAGTCGTTTTTGCTTCCAGGCTTAAATTGTTGCAATTTTAATTGTATTATTTGAAATTTGTGGTATAATTTAGAGTGAGTATTATTTATTTATTCAAAATGTCTAAAGAGAGATTGGAGCAAAATGGAGATATGAGTAGGAGGGATCGAGGTTTGGAGCGAGATAAACCGTTAGGTAGTGTTGATTCAATGCGTGGTATGATAAATAGAAAATTAATGGCTGTTTTGGCTGCCATTGGTTTGCTGGGTGCTGCTGCTGGTGGTGGTTTATGGTTGTATAATGAGGTGCCAAAGGTAAAAGAGGCTGTTAAAGAGCAAATTAGTAAAGAGCTAACTGAACTTATTAAACAGAATGTTGATGTTTTCAAAGTAATGCTTACCTTCTTGGAAGAATATGTGAAAGTTTTTGGTGAAAGTGCATTGGATAAAGTTTTTAATGGTGATGTTGCTGGATTGATTGATCAATTGCGGCAAGGTATAGATGGGGCTAAAAGTGTTTATGATGGGCTGGTTACTGATGTTAATGAGCTAGTTACATGTTATCAGGATTTGCAAGGTGCAGAATTGTCTGTTTTGAAGAATTCTTTGCAAAAATGTACGAATCCTGGGAAGTTGATTGTTGGTCTTGGGAAATTGCCAGATTTATCCAGTCATCCTGATCTGTTTGCAAAGTATGAACAATTAGTAAACACTAATGCATCTTTGCAGCGTAATATAAAAGAAAAACTTTCCGATGGTTATGCAGAGAAATTATTCTGGGAACATTTATTTGGTAGTAGCACTGTGGCTGGTAATGAAGCGATAGTCGATACCAATACAGGCTGGATGAATGATCAGCCAAATGGTTCTAATGTGAACGCTCCTGTTCCTGTTGATCTTATGCCTGCAAAACCGTCACAAGTACGGATAGAGCAGCCATCAGTAAATCCAGCCCAAGTGCAAGAGCCGGTAAATCCAGATGATCTTGAAGGTTATGGTGCTAAAAATCGTAGATGAGGACACTGTAAAAAGCTCACTTTTGCATCGACCGTACTACTTGCTCCTCATCGTTTTGCACAGTCCTCAGTTTTAGTTTCTTCTAGCTATATTTACCAGTTGCTTCAGGTTTAGGCCCAAGATTAAGATACTGGCGATTTTGAGTTCATGGTTATAGTGAGCGATTAGTTCGCTAATGCCAGCTAGACCGATGGCGTAAATAAATGGTAATGTGCAAGCACCACAAAAGGTTGTGAGTAGTCCTAGTGAAATACCCAAGGCACCGACGCTTTGTTGTTTTTTCTGCGGTTTTTTGTGTTTGCGAATTGCTTTAGCTAAATAAATAATGTTTAGGCCAAAAAGTAGGCTGACAATCAGGGCGTACGCCAAATTGACGAGGGTGAAATTTGCTCCGGGTACACAGGCGAACCCATTGCTGCCAATTAAGGTTAATAGAAAATAAGCTTGAATAATGAAAATGCTGACGGTGATGCCAAAGAGACTAATTAGTTCTTCCTTATTCATTTGTTTCGAGAAGTAGGTCGATGATTTGGTTGAACTGTTCTAACGGTAAAGCACCTCGGACATGGTAACCTTTTTGGGTTTCGTTGTTGATGACGAAAATGCCGGGTGTGGAGCCGACTTTATTGGTGCGTCCTGATTCATATTGTTTTTGGACTTTTGTTTGGAATTTTTTGCTTTCTAGACATTTGTCAAATTCGTCACCTTCTAGCTTGAATTCAGTTGTAGCAATTGTTTTGACATCTTCGGCTGTTGCGCCAAATTTTTCTTGGAAAATAATATCTGTAAAGCGCCAGAAGTTGTTTGGTGATTTGGTTAGGTCAGCAATACATTCGCTGGCTACAGCTGTTTCGAATGCGTATTCATGGCTAGGGATTGGGAAATGTCTAAAGGCCCAATTGACTTTGTCGTCGTAGTTGGCAACTAGTTGTTTGCCAGTTTCGTGGAATTTGGCACAATAGGGGCAGCGATAGTCGGAATATTCTATGATGGTGATTTCGGCTTTTTCTGGTCCGTAAATATGGTCAGCTTTGCTGATTTTAGGTGTGATTTCGTTAGCGTCAATTTCCACGATTGGTTGATTTTGCTCTGATTGTTCTTGGATCAATTTGTTGATAGTTGTTTCCACCAACTCCCCTATTCTTTGTTCGGTCAGGTTTGTTAATTTGAAGCCGACAAATAACAGTGAACCACTGATAAGTAGAGTAGCAAAAATAATAGCCAGTGTGAGCTGGTTAGTTGATTTTTTTGCCTTCTTTTTTGGGGT
>CAZXGE010000035.1:3972-8861 GCA_964640445.1 uncultured Candidatus Peribacteria bacterium | reverse complement strand
TGGAAGAAGCAGAAATCGAACACCAATTAGCCAATCCAACACCTAGACGCCTACTGGCAATCTACGAAGCATTCAAAAGAAATTTTAGCACCGAAAAAATCAGTCAACTAACGGGGATTGATCTATGGTTCTTGGAAAAACTAAAAAACATCGTTAACCAAGAATTAAGCATCAACGAAAGAGGTATAAACACAGCTGAAGAGTTTTTGGAAGCTAAGAAATTGGGCTTTTCCGACAAACAAATTGGCGACTTGGTTAATCAATCAGAATTAGAGATTAGAGCTAAGCGTATTGGCCTTGGCGTCAAGCCGATAGTCCGCCAAATCGACACTTTGGCTGCTGAATACCCAGCGAAAACCAACTATCTATACATGACTTACCATGGTCAGAAAAATGACATACCAGACGAAACCGGCAAACCAAAAGCAATCGTGATGGGCTCAGGGCCTTACTGTATTGGTTCTTCGGTTGAATTTGACTGGTGTTGCGTAACGGCGATTACGACTTTAGCCAGGGAAGGCTATGAAACAATTATGATCAACTACAATCCAGAGACTGTGTCCACGGATTACGATACTTGTGATAAGCTATATTTCGAGGAGTTGTCACTGGAGCGAGTTTTGGATATTTACGAACAAGAACAACCCGAGGGCTTAGTTGTCTCAATGGGTGGCCAAATACCAAACAACATTGCGACTAAACTAGAAAATTATGGCGTCAAAATCATCGGTACGAAAGCTCAAGACATTGACCGGGCCGAAAGTCGTCATACCTTCTCGTCTCTACTAGATGAGATCGGCGTCAAACAACCGGCTTGGCAAGAATTGACTAGTCGCGAAGCGGCAAAAGAGTTCTCTGAAGCCGTTGGTTATCCGGTTTTAGTTCGTCCTTCTTATGTATTATCAGGTGCGGCTATGCGTGTAGCTCACAACGAAGATGAATTATTGACATACTTGGATGCAGCTTGTGGTGTAGCCACTGACTCATCGGTAGTAGTCAGTAAATTTGAACAAGGTGCTAAGGAGATAGAAATTGATGCTGTAGCTCATGATGGTGAAATTGTGATTTATGCTATCTCTGAACACATCGAAAATGCGGGTGTACACTCGGGAGATGCGACAATCGTACTGCCGCCTCAGAAGCTTTACCTTCCGACTATTCAAAAAATCAAGAATGCTGCTAAAGCAATTGCTAAAAACTTAAATATTACAGGCCCGTTTAATATTCAATTTCTGGCTAAAAACAATGAAATTAAGGTTATTGAGTGTAATCTTAGGGCTAGTCGTAGCTTCCCTTTTGTCTCTAAAGTAACTGGCTATAATTTCATCGAAATCGCTACTAGTTGTATGATTGGGAAACCACCTGCTCCAGAAGCCAGAAACTACCAAACCGTCACACTGGACTATGTGGCTTGTAAAGCACCGCAATTCTCTTTCTCTAGACTAAAAGGAGCTGACCCAGTGCTAGGCGTAGAAATGGCTTCTACTGGTGAAGTGGCTTGTTTCGGTAAAGATGTCTATGAAGCATTCCTGAAATCATTAATTGCCGTAGGACTGAAACTACCTGAAAAAAATATTTTACTAAGTATTGGTAGCACTGAGGATAAAGCTAGTTTCCTACCCGCTGCCAAGGCCTTATCCGAACAAGGATTTAGCCTCTGGGCAACACCTGGTACAGCTGATTTCTTAGAAGCAAATGGTCTAAGTGTACAAAAAGTGCATAAAAATAATGAAACTGGCGAAGAGAATATTCTCGATGTCATTCTTGGTCGCAAAGTTGATCTGGTGATCAATATTCCGAAAAAATACACAACCGAAGAGATCACTGACGGCTACAAAATCCGTCGTGCCGCTATTGATGCCAATATCTCTCTGATCACAAATCTACAAGTAGCTGAAATGCTTACCGAGGCTTTGGCTCGCTATGATTTGGACAGCTTGCCAATCGACCCTTGGTCAAATTACGAGAATAAATAGACTTTTTTCTGGAAAAAGTTTATGATTGCTTTTGCTTAAAAACTTAATATAAATGTTGAATTTTTTGATTTTTGCAGCGATAGGAACTGGCTTGGGAATCGGCATTAGTTTGTTATTGCTAAAAAATGAAAAGCAGGCCGCCAAAAGTCAGGCAGATTTACTGATCAAAAAAGCAAATACTGATAGCGCTGAATTAAAAAAAGAAATCAAAACACGCGTTGAACAAAGATCAAAACAGCTAACTTCAGACTTGGAAGACGGCAAAGAACGCCTAAACACGATTGAGAAACGCTTAGTCTTCATCGAAAAGCAAGGACAGAAATGGGATCAGAAAATTGAAGAACTAAGCAGCCAAGAGCGTAAAACGAGCGAAGAAATCAAACAACTGGAACAACTAAGCCAGGAAACAGCTAGACAACAAATTGAATCCCTGAAATCAAAAACGGGAATTAACGAAACTGACGCCGTTAATGTGGTTACAGAAAATTTTATTGCTGTGATTAAAGAAAACAACGAAGCGAGCGTACAAAAGGAAGAAGTCTATCTGAAAGAAGCTGCTCCCAAGTTAGCCAAAAAGCTAATTCAGAATATCATGAATCGCTATACTGAACCTAGTTCAGTGGATCATCCGGACAATGTAATTACCGTCAACGATAACACCGCTGTAGGTAGGATTATTGGCAAAGAAGGTCGTAATATTAATTATTTCGAAGCTAAATCTGGCGTAAGTGTGGTTTTTAACGATCAAGCCCCCAACCAAATTACCCTCAGCTGCTTTAATATGTTCAGAAGGGAATTAGCCAAAAGGGCATTAGCTAAATTGGTTAGACAAAAGGCAATCAATGAACAGGTGATCGATGCTGCTTTGGCTCAAGCTTCTGACGAAATGGACATCGAATTAACAAAATTAGGCAAATTTGCAGCTAAAGAAATCGAACTACCACAAGACAAGTGGGACCCAGAATTGCTAAAACTGATCGGCCGTTTGCGTTACCGTACAAGCTATGGCCAAAACATCTTGTATCATTCGCTAGAAATCGGCTTTTTCTGTGCCATGATGGCTGCAGAAATCGGAGCCGATGTTGAAGTGGCTAAAATGGCTGGCTTTTTTCATGACTTAGGCAAAGCCATCGATCAAGAAGAAGGCGAGACTCGTCCTCATGATTTGATTTCTAAAGATTTACTGGAAAAATTTGGCTTTAGCTGGGAGATTGTCCATGCCGCCTGGGTTCACCATGATGCAGAACCTTCACAAACCGTAGAAGCCGAGCTAGTCAAAGCTGCTGATGCCATTTCGGCTAGTCGCCCAGGTGCCAGAGCGGAGTCTTCAGAGGATTATTATGCTAGGATTGCGGCACTGGAAAATTATGCCATGGAGACAGAAGCGGCTGACAAGGTCTTGATTATGTCTGCTGGTCGCGAAGTTAGGTTGTATGTGGATCCTGATAAAATTGCTGACGAGGGTCTGTTTGGGATCGCTGAACAATTGGCTGATAAAATTGAAAATAATTTATCCTTCCCTGGTAAGATTAAAGTTAACCTTGTTCGTGAGGTTAAAGCGATTGATTTCGCCAAGGAACAAGCGTTCAAAACTAGCTAATCCGTAATCCAAATTGCATGAGTAGAAAGCGAGGTTCACTCGAAAAAATCGTGTTGTCGGCTGTGATTGGAGCAGCGGTGGGTTCGGTGGTTGGTGCCACGATTAGCAATAACACTGGCAACAAAAGTGATTCTGAAAAGAAATTTGACGAGAAAGCAAAAATGAGTGATGATAAGCCCAAGTCGTTACTAAGACGACTTAGACTATATCTAAAAAGCTACAATGAAAGGAATCAGCGCTGAAGAATTTAAAGAGTTTAAACTAATGCGACATCGTGTTGGTTTGATTGTTTTAAGTTTGGTTTTAATTGGTTTATTCGCCTTTGGTGCTGGTATTCACTTCTATTATCAGGGAAAAACTTTGCCAAATTTGCGTTTTTTGGATACTGGAATCGGCGGACTCAGCAAAGAAGAGGCATTAGCGGCTATTGATGCTCGTTATGCAGAAATTAACCAAACCGCAATTCCTGTGCGCGTGGAAGATCAAACTGGGAAAACTGTTGAGACAAAAACAATTCTAGCTTCTGCCTTTGCACTGGATCTTGGTGATAGCGCTGAACTGGCCAATAAAGTTCGTATTTATGGCCAATCGGACTTAAATTTCTTCAATTTATTAAACAGCGTATTTGACCGTAAATATATTGGCCTGAAGCTTAATCCAGATCGTCAAAAAATTGAGCAAGTGCTTGGTGAACAACTGGAGTCAATTACCCAGAAAATCGATGCTCATTATCTTTATGATGCCGAACAAAATAAATTTTCTGTGATTACAGAAAGTATAGGCCATGAACCTGATTACGGACAATTTACAGAGGGGCTAAAGAAGTATTTAGCCAAAAGGTCTGAAACACCAATGGAGATCAAACTAGACACCCAGTTACCAACGGTCAAAGCAGCCGATTTAGCTGAGCACACTGAAGCTTTTGCCGAGTTAGTTAGAGACAAAGTAATCACAATTAAAAGTGGGGCTAATTTAGAGACCAAAATTGATCTAACAACAAATAGTGAACTTATTGGCTTTGATCATTATAGCGCTGAAGAACTAATAACTATCCGTTTACGATTCCCTTTGAAACTAACATTCGCCAATGACCGCTTTGCCGATTATATCGCTACAGAAATAAATCCCAAAATTAAAAGAGCAGCTGGCAATGTATCATTGTCTTTGTCTCAAGATAATTCACGAGCGGAGGTTATTGGCGAAGGATTAACCGGACAAGAAATCGACTACCCAAAGCTTGTGCAAGCAATGGATGAAGCGATTTGGTCTGAAACTGAAAGCACGGTCGAACTACCAATAAAAATTATCGACCC
>CAZXGE010000035.1:0-3962 GCA_964640445.1 uncultured Candidatus Peribacteria bacterium | reverse complement strand
ATCGACCCAGCACTGACAATTACCCCCGAACTACAAGCAATGGGTGTCACCGGGCTAGTTGGCTCTGGATATACTAGCTACTTTGGCTCACCGGCCAATCGGAAGCACAATATTCAAGTAGGACTAAAAAGATTTAATGGCTTACTGATTCAACCTGAAGCAACTTTTTCATTCAACGAATATTTAGGCACAGTTGATGCCAGTACTGGCTACTTACCGGAGCTAGTCATCAAGCCTGAAGGCACAATTCCGGAATATGGTGGTGGATTATGCCAAGTTTCAACAACTCTTTATCGTGCTGTTCTAAACACTGACTTACCTGTTCTGGAGCGTCGCAATCACTCTTATGCGGTTCCTTATTATGCGCAACAAATGGGCCATGGTCTGGATGCGACTATCTACCCCGGCTCAGTTGACCTTAAGTTCAAAAATACAACCAAAGGCGTAATGGTGCTACAAACTGTCTATCGTGATGGCGAAGCATTTTTCAATATTTATGGTACACCCAAAGAAACAAAAATTCGATTCGAAGGGCCATTTATAAGTAACTACAGTTCAATTGCTGAGCCTTTGGAAGTAGTGGACCCGAAATTGCCTGCTGGCACGCGTAAACAAGTGGAGAAAGCGCACACTGGCTTTGATGTAGTTTGGCATAAATACACAACTCTTGCGGACGGCACTGAACAAAAAGATACAATTGTCAGCAAATACAAAGCGACACCAAATAAATTCCTAATAGGTCCCGGCGTAGAACCAAGCACTCCCGAAGTGGTAAATTCAGCGTTAGTAAACGATCAAGGCGAGTTTGCCAATTAAGAATCTAAGCGTAGCTGAGTACCATCTGGTTTGACATTGGTTTGGTCAATAGCTGCATCTACGGGCAAATCTTCCGCATTGATTGTTTGCGGTATCGCCTCGCCGACACCGATGTCATTAAATAACGTTTTCTGCTTGAAGCGAGCGTTGGCCATTTGATGCTTCTGCTCAGAAGACAAAGGGCTTAGTTTCATTTTGCGTTGGAAGTCCGTGATTAGAAATTTAGCTCGGTCATTGTATGGTGACAACTCCAGCAGCGCTTTCATGTATGCTATAGCTTCTGGATAGGCTCTAATTTCGTTCAAAACATCGGCGATGACAAAATATAGGTCTTCGTTTTTGGAATTCAATTCTAGGGCCTTTCCGAACGCAGAACTAGATTTGGTAAATTCTTCCAGCTCACGATAGACTTGTCCCAAACTAATAAATCGCTCTGGTCTCTTGGAGTCTAGCCAAATTGCATTTTCATAGGCACGAGCGGACTCTTTCAGCTTACGCTGATTATAATAAGAAAGGCCTAAGTTGCTAAAATATACTGCTTTTTCAGGATAAATCTCTGTCAGTAGACGGTAGATCTCCTCAGCTTTTTTGTGTTGTCCAGTCTTTAAATAGAGGACGCCTAATTTATTATTCGCCTCTTCATGATCCGGTTTTATAGCCAAAACCTTGATAAAACCTTGTTCAGCTTCAGTAACAAACCCTTTTGACAAATTAAGATCAGCCTGATTAAACAGATTGTTTAGTTCCTTGAAATCTAAATTGGGTCTTTTCCAGTCCAAACTACTTTTGAAAGTTCGCTGAGGAGCCATAGTTTGATTAGCCAAACTGGGCTCGCGACGATCGACGGAGTGCCCGATCATACCTGAAGACAACCGCGATTTTTCGCTTTTGATAATCCGCTTGTAAGCGCCAATAAAGATAATTAGAAGACCAGTGAAGGAAATGGCCAGAAGAAGAGAAAGCATAAGCTGCTTTGATTAGGGTACAGAACTATAGTATGAAAGTTTGATTCTGACAACAAAAAAAGCCCTGATCGTATTTTTGGTACGACTAGGGCTTAATCTTTTTGACTATGCAATCTATTTACTAACTTTGTCAGCAATTTGATTGAAAACTTGGGGATGGCTAGCAGCCAAATCAGCAAGGACTTTGCGGTTAAGCAAAACATCGTTTGTTTCCAAATTGTTGATGAAACGGCTGTAGTTTAGGCCCATCATTTTTAGTGCAGCACTAATACGAGTGATCCATAGACTACGATAATCACGTTTTTTCAAACGACGATTGCGGTAAGCATGAAGACCTGCTTTCATCCAAGCATTTTTAGCTTGTACGAAAATCCGGCTTCTTAGACCTTTATAGCCTTTCGTTTTTTTAAGAATTTTATTGTGGCGTCGTCTTGTTGTAAAGCCACCTTTGACACGAACCATGAGCGCAGGATTAAGTTATGATAGTTTAGAGACCAAGTAGCTTACGCAGAGAATTGAGACGAGAAACGGGAGCGTCTACACCTTTTGCGTTACGCTTTTTAGATTTTTTGGATTTGTTGGAAAGCAAATGGCTGTGATTGGCATTGGCAAAACGAATTTTACCACCACCGTTTTTAGCTTTTTTGCCGGTGATTTTCACACGCTTTTTCAAACCGGAATGTCTTCTTGCTTTGTTGAGACTCATGGGGTTGAAGTTTAAGGAGTAATAATTAAGTTTGGGGCTTAAAATTTTGAGAGGGCGCCAGAATCATCATGAGGTTATTGCCCTGCCTTTTTGGTGGTTGATCAACTTCGGCATCTTCACCGAGAATTTTGATCAGATCTTCCATGCGCTTGAATCCTAGTTCCTGATGAGCATTTTCTCGTCCGCGGAAAACCAGGGAAACTTTGACCAGATTACGGTCTTTAAAGAAGCGTCGTGCCTGATTGGCTTTAATTTCCAAATCGTGGTCACTAGTCCGAAGACTTAAGCGCAAACCTTTGACTTCGGTTTGCTTTTGCATAGCTTTTTGCTTTTGCTCCTGCTTTTTTTGACGATAGAGATGCTTACCATAATCCATGATCTTACAGACCGGTGGACTTAAGTTGGGGGCAACTTCTACCAAGTCAGCGTCAATGGCTCTCGCCATTTCCAGGGCTTTAGAAAGACCCATAATCCCAACTTGATTTTCGTCTTGATCGATCAAACGAACGGTTTGAGCTGTAATCTGCTCGTTAATTCGAAAGTCTTTGATAAAAGCCGTTGTTAAAAGCTAAATTTAAGCACTGGCTTCGCCAAGCTTGGGAATTTTAAGAGGATAAGCGAGCTGTGTCAAGGTGACTTTTGTCTAGCGGCACTAAGACGAGCAAAGGCGGCGTTCAAGAACATCAGCATGACTTTTGGCGATTCTGTAACCAGCAAGTACTGTTTTAAGCCCATTTGGCATCATGGCTAAGCGGTCTGGTACTAAAGACTGCAATGATAAATTCACCATGCCGTTGTCACCCTGCCGTTCACAATCTGTAGCCATACAAAAAATAAGGTCGACCATCTCTAAAATGAATTCTTGAATTTTCTCCGGATCAGAAAGCCTACTATTAAGAGCCAGCAACTCCGTGGAAAGCCCATTAAAACCACGCCCATTAGGGTTGGTATTTGTGCCGTAAATACCAAGCTGGTCCAATACAGACTTGAGTATAATTGCCCTACTTGACGCCCCTGGTATTTCCGCCTGAATGCCTAAAAGCTGATTATGAACACTAACTAATTCCGACTCAGCTGGTTTTTTGCCAGCAATAAAGACCTCAAAAGAGCTAATTCCCAGTTTTTTTGCACTATCTATACTGTCTTTTAACCCACCAATCGTATGAGCCAAAACAACATCTGATGACCTCATAGCAGTAGGTGAAAACCCTACCTTTGCATAATAAGCCTCATTCAATTTATGAGAGAGCGCCTTAACCGACTTGTCATCTAACTCCGGTAAGCGAGGAGACTGTACATAAAAATCAACATCCGTACGGCCTGGGAGTGCAGTACCTCGAACAGAAGACCCGATTATAGTAACCAAACAAACTTGATCATCGAGCACATTTGCGACTAATTCTTGAATTATAGCTGCGTAAATCTTCACAACTTCACCCAAAACTCGATTATGCTGTTGAGATTCATCAACTTGA
>CAZXGE010000034.1:4036-8878 GCA_964640445.1 uncultured Candidatus Peribacteria bacterium | reverse complement strand
ACGGCCCAAGCACAAATGACACAGTTGACGCAGAAGTTCGCATTTTTCAGAGCTTTTCTGAGGAAGTTCTACTCAATTTGCCCAACCAACTCCGCAAATCTCTCCGCCAATGGCTGATAAAATTCTGGACTTTGCATATCTACCCCAGCTTGCTTAATCAAAATCAACGGCTCATCACTACCACCAGCCTTCAATAAAGACAAATATGGCTCCACATTCCCAGCCAAAATCTGTTCACTAAATGCATAAGCAGCACTTATACCCGTAGCATACTTATACACATAAAAATTATAATAAAAATGCGGTATTCGCGCCCACTCATAGCGAATCAAATTATCCCGAGCCATCGCCTCACCATAATAAGTAAAATTCAATTCCTCATATTCATTAAGCAATAATTCTTTGGTAATTGGCGTTCCCTTGGCCACAAATTCACTCAACTTCAATTCAAACTCCGCAAACATTGTTTGCCGGAAAAAAGTCGCTCTAATCGCATCAATCTCATACTGCAAAATATACTGTCGCTCTTTTCCATCGTAAATTTTCAACAAATAATCAGTCAACAAGCGCTCACAAACCGTAGAAGCAATTTCCGCAGTAAAAATTGGATAATCAGCCAAGCCATACGGCTGATTCTGATTAGCCAAATAACTATGCATAGAATGTCCAGCCTCATGAGCCAAAGTATAAACATCATTCAACGATCCATCAAAATTCAACAGAATATAAGGCCAAGAATCATAACAACCACCAGAAAACGCCCCACTACGCTTCCCTTTATTCTCATAACGATCTACCCAACCGCCAGTCAAACCAGCCTCCAAAGCTTTAACATACTCCTCTCCCATTGGCGCACAGGCTTTCAAAACCAAATCCACAGCTTCTTCATAACTAAAACGCATCTCAACATTAAATAACGGCACTCGCAAATCCCACATATTCAGCTTATTTAAACCAAGTTTAACGGCTCTTTTCGCAATGTACTGATGAAAAGTTGGCAACAAATCACGAACCGAACTTACCAAATTGTGATAGACCGATTCTGGCACAAAATCATCGATCAAAGAAGCCGCCAAAGCACTCTTATACTTACGCACTTCCGCAATAAATCGATGTTGTTTTAACTCAGCGGCAATCACCTCAGTCAAAGTATGAATATGTCGTTCATACTCCTGATAACAAGCTGCATAAGCATCTCTACGCACATTGCGATCGGTGTGCTCCAACAAAGTTGCCAAATTACCATGTGTAACAGTCACAACCTCGCCATTAGCCAACTCAATTTCACCAAAATCAGCATCCACATTATCAAAAGCTGAAAATATCTGATAAGGTCCATCCCAAAGCATAGCCGCCTTGGCCAAAATCGCCTCCTCTGCATCCGTCAAGATATGCTGTTTTTGATTAAGCAAATCTTTCAAATACATACGATAAAAAGCAAATTCCGGCTTATTTACATAACCTACCAATTGCGTCTCCGGTGTACTCAAAAGTTCCGGATCGATAAAAGCAGTTAACTCCTGAAATTTAGCATCCAAACTCTGCATTCGCTTGAGCAATGAACTACCAACTTCGTCAGCAAGGTCTTCACTTTGTTTTAAGTTAGCCCAAGTATAAAGCTTATAAAGCTTTCTAGCTAAACTAAATTTCAACTCCAAGCAAGCCAACACCTGAATTTCTTCACCAAGCCTACCCTTAAATTCAACAATTTTAGGCAATAAATCAGCCAAGGCCTCGTAGTCCTGATTAAACTGTTCCACACTTGCATACAAAGGTGACAAATCCCAACAATCCATTTTTGCAACTTCACTCCTCAGTTTCAATCCCGTCGCCATTTGACTAGTCATAATTAAATTAATTTACAAAGTAGTTATTCGAGGGTTCTGTAAAGTGGTGCAGACGACGCAGAAGTGCGCATTTTACAAAGCCCTCACCATTAAAGCAAAAAAGCCCCAATGGATCAACCATTGAGGCTTTAACTTCAAACAAAAGATTTTTCGAGACCTAGAAATCAGCAATGTTACGAACATTCATTTCGTAGATAAGCTCAATAATATGTGCTCTAGTCATCAATTGATTTGGCTTAAATCTACCCAAAGGCTCGTTAGTACCTAAATTTGTAGCGTCATATTGACGAGCTGCGAATGCACTACCGTTGAAATAACGGCGAGCGAAATCAGCATAAGGAAGATACCAATCATTAACTGCTTGCAAAGTTACATCCATAAACGGACGATAACGCACATCTGAATTAATAAAGAAGTTACCACGACCTTGATTTTTCACAGTTTTCAAGAATGCTTTATAAAACTCAGCACGAGTCATAGTTTGACCAGGCCTAAATGTCCCATCAGGATAACCATTGATTGCCCCCAAAGAGACAGCCTTTCTCAAATAACCAGTATACCAATCACCTTCACGAACATCGTAGAAAGGCAACGGATAAGAGTTGCTATTTTGACTTGCATCAACTGCACGAAGCATGATTGCCACAGCCTCCGCTCTACTCACAGGATCATTTGGACGCAGAGTTCGATAACTTCCACCAGTATCACCAGTGAAAATACCTTGATCATAAGCAAATTTCACGGCAGTACAGAAATCCGAATTAGCAGCCACATCAGTAAATCCAGAACAATTACCACCAGGATTAATTCCACCATCATTGTAGCCATTAATTCTGTAACTATCAGTATCGCTATAACGACCTGTACTACTCGTAGCAATCAAATCAGCACGATAACTATATCCACCAGTCAAACTAACCGGCAATGTATAGCTATAAGACTCAGTCGTTGATCTAGCATTGAAAAAACGATCCGAGAAAACACGAGCAACTACACGATCGCTACTATCCAAAATTCTCAAATCAACATAACTATCGCTCGTCACACGGAATCTAGGATAGATCACACTAATATTACCACTATTGTTTGTTCCTACCGTAGCTGTAAAATCCGTAATCAAATTTTCATTATAAGTCTCACCTTCTCGGTAATCACCGTCAACAGCACCACCACGCAAAGTAACGCTATAATAAGCCTGACCTTGACCAGTATTGATATAATATGTCACTACATCACTATAATTACGAACTGTTGATGGATTAAAACCAAATTCAATCACACTGAAACTACGAGCTGGAATCCGGAACCCACTAACTGTTGGCCCACTAAAAGGTGAATCAACACTTTCACTTGTGTACAAATTAATATCATTATAGGTGTCATTATAAAATGTCACGCTACCATACTTAGTGTTAGCATCAATATCCAGATCGCCAAAATCAACTGTTGTTCGGCTCAATCTCAAGGCTGGGATCCCACCAATTGGGCTATCAGCTTTGGCACTCAAAGTCACATAATAATAGCGATTAGCATCTTTTTCATCAGTACGCAAACGATAAGTAGCCTGATAATTGAAATTAGCTGGAGCGTTACTAGGCAGATCTACACGCAGCTCTACACGACTAGAACCATTAGCAGCAACAGAAGTTCCATCTAATAATCTAGACGAAAAAACACCATAGTTATCATTAATTATTTGACTCTCTACAATACCTACAGGCACATTATAACTATTATAAAATTTAGCGCTAAGAACCTTAATCGTACCAGGACTCAAAGTGCCAAAATTCAGACTAGTAGCGCTTTGAGTAATACTACCAACTGGCGTTACCTCACTTCTCGGTTGAACTATTGCTTTAAGCTGCAATTGTACAACTTCATCACTAAGAGTAGCATAATCAGCAACAACTCTAACTGTATCAATCAAATCCTTATAAGTTGGTACATTGTTAGCATTGGGCTTTGCTGAAACCAAAATAGAACTACTACTATTTGCACCGACTGTAATAGCATTGTCCAAACTAGATACAGTCGTTGAAAAAACACCAGAATCAATACCACTCAAATAAACTTTAGCAGCCTGACTAGTGTTATTCGTAAATTGAATAGCTCGATTTACAGTTTGACCATTGGCAACATTACCAAAGTCCAAAAGCCCATCAGTAGGATAAGTCACCTGGAGATTAGCTGTAAAAGCCTGAATCCCAAACGGTCCTGCCACTACTAGCAAACTCATTGCCAGCATAGCCAGTAACCCCTTTTTGACGAAAGAGAAACCACTAAACATATATATTATATTAAAAACTCTAATTTATATTTATGCACAGAGACCCTCCGTTTGTCAAGCGAGTTTTACCCATCTTGGCAAGCCCACTTTGCCACCAAAACTACAACTGCCTCAACTCATCAACTTCTTCGACCAAAATAGCCAAAAATCGCTCTAGTTCGGCTTCCGTAGTCGACCGTCCCATACTAATGCGTAACGAAGAAAACTGATCAGCCTCCGAAACCCCAATCGCCTCTAACACATGCGATGGCTTCAATGAGCCAGAACTACAAGCTGATCCAGTCGACACGCAAACCCCTCTACGACTCAACCGAATCAACAACGACTCGCCTTCTACATCACGAATCACAAAACTCAAAAGATTAGGCAACCTTCGTTCACGATTACCCGTCAAATAACAGTCAGCAACACACTGCTCAATCTTAGCCAAAAAATCAGCAGCCAATCTACCAAGACGCCCCACCTCCATCTCTCTGGATGCCAATACCCCTCGATATGCTTCACCAAGTCCAACAATCAATGCCACAGATTCCGTACCTGACCTCAGGCCAAACTCTTGCCCACCACCATAAACAATTGGCTGCAAATCAAGCCGCTCGCGCATTGCCAAAACACCTACACCCTTCGGCCCATAGATCTTACCCCCTCCAAAAGAAAGCAAATCAACACCCAAATCAGCTAACCCCAATGGCAAAAACTGTGCTGCCT
>CAZXGE010000034.1:0-4026 GCA_964640445.1 uncultured Candidatus Peribacteria bacterium | reverse complement strand
TATGTAAATAAGCACCACTCCCCTTAACCAACTTACTAATAACTGCCAAATCCTGAATCACACCAATCTCATTATTCGCCAAACCAATGCTGACCAAAAGCACATCCTCACCCAACATTTGCCCCAAAGCCACAAGATCAATCAAACCATTAACATCGACGGGAATTAACTCAATCAAAAAACCAAACTCAGCAAGAGAATTAGCAGCATCTAAAACAGCACTATGCTCTATAGCACTAATCAAAATCCGTTTACGGCTTCCCATTGAATTACTCATTGCCAAACCACGAATTGCCAAATTACAACTTTCAGTCGCACTCCCAGTAAAGATGACACCAAAAGGCTCAACCTGTAGCTCCTCAGCCAAAAACGCTCTCTCCATGTCAATTACCGACCTCGCCCTTCTACCTGCCTCATGCAAACTAGTTGGGTTGGCAAAATTATCGGTAAAATGCGGTAGCATCGCGGCTAATACACTAGCATCAACTGGCGTTGCCGCCGCATAATCCAGATAAATCATAACTTATTGGTAATCCTCGATTTTAACCGACTCCAAATAAACAGGTGTAACCGGTTTATCGTTTGCACCTACAGTCACCCCAGCAATTTCATCAACAACCTCCATACCTTCAAACACTTGACCAAAAACAGAATGCTGATTGTCTAACCAGCTTGTTCCAGCCTCAGCCTGAACAATAAAGAATTGACTACCCGTAGTAGCTGGCAACATTGTTTTTGCCATAGAAAGTGCACCACGAACATGTGTCAAAGCCGGATCGAATTCTTCAGCAATCGTAGTACCTTTTCCCTTATAGCTATAACCACCAATTCCATCCAACCCTTCAATGTCCCCACCTTGAATCATAAAATCTTCAATTACTCGATGGAAAGTCGTACCATTGTAATTGCCTTCTTCAACATGAAAAGCAAAATTTTTGTATGTTTCCGGTACTAGATCAGGAAACAAGCGAACTTTTATTTCACCCATATTAGTTGTCAAAACTGCGATTTTCTCACCAGCTTTTGGCATATCCGTTTGCACAACTTGCACACCTTTAGTATCAACATCTTGCACCATCGGATCCTGCGACTTGTCATTATTACACCCCATCATAAAGCTTGTTAAAGTTAAAAAACAAAAAGCTACAAAGATTTTATTTATTTTTATCATAGTTTTGCATTATAGTTACTACTCTTATAGCAAATGATCGATCAATGAGCAAACATTTAACAGAAATCTTCGGACACACTAGTTTAATAAAGAATCTAGAAGCGCTAAGAAATCTAAAAAAACTCCCTCAAGCACTGCTAATCATTGGCCCAGAGCAAACTGGCAAATTCACAATTGCTCAAGCTTTAGCCAACCAGATTAACGATAACATTCTCGATCAACACATCATCAATGAAGAAGGCACAATCAAAATTGAACAAATCCGCAAGCTAATTGAACAACTGAGCCTTTCACCTATTGGCAGCGCACGACTTGTTATCATCAAGAACATCGACAAGCTAACTAGGGAAGCCGCCAACTGCTTACTAAAATCCTTGGAAGAACCTGCTTCATTTACCAAATTCATCTTAACTAGTAGCCAAGAATTCAAAATCCCGGAAACAATCCGTTCCCGCTGTCAAATTTTCTACACCAAAGACCTTACTCTAACAGAGCTAATCGCATTCAAGAAAACAAACTTTTCTGAACAAAGCGTGTCCGACACCGAGCTTTTACTATCGCTCAAAAGACCTGGCCGCCTACACAAACTACTAACCGACAAAGAATTCAACAACAATAGCCAAGAACTTCTAAAAACTATTACAAAAATTTTCAGCGAAAAAAACTTAGAAAAAGCTCTAGCCTTCAGCAAAGAACTTAGCTCTGAAAAAAACAACCTACAGCTTTTTTTCGAAATCCTAGAAAGCTTTCTCCGCTTTAGCGACCCTAGCAAAAAAACAGCTTACTGGGCGGGACACACAAAATTAGTGAATCAATTCCAAAACGAAATTAAACAAAACCAAAATCAGAACCTCGTCCTCGATCAAATGTTTATCGAACTATTTCAAAAGTAAAAAATAAAATTAGTGCCTTTGCAGAAGTGCACCGGTCACTAATTTTATTACTTATTTAACTTACCTAAAGTTGACTATCTCTCACCAAATTTCAAGAGTAGAAAATAAAGTTAGTGCCTTTGCAGAAGTGCACCGGGCACTAATTTTATTACTTATTTAACTTACCTAAAGTTGACTATCTCTCACCAAATTTCAAGAGTAGAAAATAAAGTTAGTGCCTTTGCAGAAGTGCACCGGGCACTAACTTTATTTTCTACTCACACACAATTAAACATTTTTCTTGCCTTCAATACAACTCCAGCTGTAAAATAGCACCGCTAAGTTTCTAAGAAAATTCATGTATTCCGAAAATCGCAAAAACAACATCAAAAAATCACTAAAAAGACATTATGGCAATTACCGCCAAAACCTCTCCAGCTCGGCACAAAATACCAAAGAAAAACTCTTATTATTAATTACCAGTATCGTCACGGCTTGTTTCGTAGCTGGTACAGCCATTTTTTTCCTATTCAGCCTCTTTCTACCATCAGTTGGCTCCATCGAAAATTTCTTAGGTAAAAATTCCATTGAAATGTTCGATATCAACGGCAAAAGACTGTATTCCACAGCCCAAAACCAAATTCGCGAACCAATCCCTTTGGAAGAAATCCCCGAAAACCTTCGTTTAGCCACAATTGCCATCGAGGATGACAGTTTCTATGAACATAACGGATTCGATTTTGGCGGTATCATAAAAGCATTCTTAAGCGAACTAGGCATTGGGCCGCGTCGTGGTGGCTCAACAATTACTCAACAGTTAGTCAAAAACACTTTTCTTACATCAGAACGAACTTTTACGCGTAAAGCCAAAGAATTAATTTTAGCAACCAGAGTCGAAAGACGCTTTTCTAAAGACAAAATCTTAGAAATGTACCTAAATCAAATCCCTTACGGTGGCCGCACTTATGGTATTGAACAAGCAAGCGATCTAGTTTTCAACAAAGATGCCAAAGACCTAACTTTAGCCGAATCAGCAATCCTGGCCTCCTTGCCACAACTACCCACTTATTATTCACCATTCGGCGACCATCGCTATGCCAGCCTGGCCAGAGAAATCCCCAGCGAAGAAGCCCGCAAAATTGATTCCGTCAAAGATCTAGATGAAACAGATATCCAAAACGGCTTAATTGGACAAAACTACAAACTCACAAGTGGCCAAACTATCTACATCCCTGGCAGAGCCGATTTAGTCTTAAGCCGGATGGAAAAACTCGGCTTTATCGAAGAAGAGGAGCAAGAACAAGCAATTAAAGAAACCAACAATATCAGCTTTAACCAAAATTATTCCGCTAACAAAGCCGAACATTTTGGTAACTACATCAAAGATTTCCTCACCGAAGAATTCGGCACAGACCTAGTCGAATCCGGCGGTCTAAAAGTATATACGACACTAAACTTAGATGCTCAACGCGAAGCAGAAAAATTAGTTTCTGAAGCAGCAGCAATCAACACCAAACAACGAGACGCTGGCAACATGAGCCTACTAGCTATCGAAAATAAAACAGGCCACATCGTAGCCATGGTTGGCTCAGCAGGCTATACCAATGAAGAAATCGATGGCTATGTCAACATCGTCACATCCAAGCGCCAATCAGGCTCCAGCTTCAAACCATTTGCCTATGCGGCTATGATGCTTAGTGGCTATGGTGCTGGTAGTGTACTTTGGGATGTACCTACCGAATTTGGCGATTATAAACCAAAAAACTTTGATGGAGGATTCACAGGCCCCCTAACAGTCCGTCGTGCCCTAGCACAATCTCGCAATATTCCGGCCATCAAAGCCTATTTCCTAGGTGGCGAACAAGGTTCAATCATCGACATGGTCAGCAAAATGGGTATTTACAATTTAGACAAAACTGCTGATTACGGCCCGCCATTAGCACTTGGGGGCGGTGAAATTACACAACTAGAATTGACTCACGC
>CAZXGE010000033.1:7720-9263 GCA_964640445.1 uncultured Candidatus Peribacteria bacterium | reverse complement strand
TTCAAAAATGTCTTTTCTAGATAAAGCCAAACAGCTATACGACATGCAAAAACAAGCTAAAGCAATTAAAGAGAAATTAGCTAAAACTCATATCGAAGCAGAACTAAACGGCATTAAAATCACAATCAGTGGTGAACAAAAAGTAATCAAAGTCGAAATCATGGACGAATCACTACTATCAGACAAAGCAAAACTAGAAAAAAGCCTACTAGAAGCTTTCAATAAAGCTGTTGAAAAAGCACAAGAAGTAGCCGCTGCCAATATGAAAGACATCATGGGCAGCCTCGGCCTAGGCGCTTAAGTTCGCAAAGCATGGGTCTGCATAATTAAAACATAAATGCACAATTTTTCATCAAAACAAAATTACAGAATCAACAAAAGTAATCAGCAGCCAAAAAGCCGAAAGACAAAAGTCTATTTCATCGCTTTCATCCTGCTGATTATTTTCCTGCACCTACATAAAAACCTCTGGCGAAAATCCAGCTCCGAATTAATCACTTTAGAAATCCCCGAAGGCACAGGTATTAGCCAAACCGCAGAAATCCTAGATTCAGAAGGAGTCATTAGCAACAAAACTCTTTTTAAACTAAAAGCAAAAGCAGGAACGCCGATCCAAGCCGGAACCTTTAACATCCCACGAAAAGCCAACATCAACTCCATTTTAGAAATCATCCAAAAACCGCCCCAAACAAAAAAAATCACCATCCCCGAAGGCTTCACCATCAAGCAAATCGACGAACGCCTCGCAGCAAACGGCCTAATCAACCCCGGTGAATTTATCAACTGCACACAAACATGCCCTATCCCCGAAGATTTCGCCTATAGAGAATTGATCGGAAAAGCCCCAAACCGCAATCTCGAAGGATTACTTTTCCCCAATACATACTTCCTAAGCGACAAAGACTTTACTCCCGAAAACTTCTTCAACAAATTATTAACTGATTTTGGCCAAAAAATCAGCAACCTATTAGCAGAAAGCCCTCAAAACGACAGAGATCTTTACGACATTATTATCATGGCCTCCATTCTGGAAAAAGAAGTCCGAGGCTTAGATGATAGCCAAATCGTCTCCGGCTTACTTTGGAAAAGACTAGACAACGATTGGACACTAGGAGCCGATGCCACCTTGCTTTACGAAAAAAACAACCGCGAAATCACAAGAACTGACCTCAATTCCGATTCTGCTTACAACACTAGAAAATTCTAAGGCCTACCACCAACCCATATCAACAATCCTGGCGAAATCTCACTCAAAGCCGCTTTAAACCCCGTAGAATCCCGCTACTGGTTCTATCTAACCCCCGCCAGCGGCGAGGTCATCTACGCAGAAACAAACGACGAACACAACGCCAACAAAGCTAAGTACTTGTAAAATTGAATAGTTACACCAACCTTAAATCATAAAAAACTTCTACCTAACTACCGGTGTAAATACCGGAGCTGAACTTTCCGTAGGTGTAGTTGGCTTAAAATTCAATTTAATCACCGTCGGAGCCGACTTTGTCCCATCTTTAGCTACAGCTCGAACTTCATAAGTATTCTC
>CAZXGE010000033.1:5648-7710 GCA_964640445.1 uncultured Candidatus Peribacteria bacterium | reverse complement strand
AGCTACCTACAACCAAGTTGTACTGCCAGCAGTATACCGTTGTAAGCTATAAACATTTGGCTTGCCATTTTGATAACTAGTGACCTCAACTTTTGCTGTATTTGGATCCGTAAGACCTTCAATCTTAATCAATTCTTCAGTCACAGTTGCACCATTTTTAGGCGAACTAATTTTGGGTGGCACCAATTTTACAGTTTCATCATCCGTATCCTCACTAACAACTTCTTCATCTTCTGCATTGTCATCATCCTCACTAGAATCTTCTTCACCCTCAGCTTCCGCATCTTCATCCTCCGAATTTTCATCTTCACCCTCAGCATCTGCATCCTCAGAATCCTCATCTTCTTCCTCAGAATCAGTGCCATCACTAAAACCAATACCAGCCAAACTAGTACGCCCATTGAAACTCAAAGCCAATGTTGGATTCAGGTCCAAAGCAGTATTCCAATCGTACCAACTTGTTAGCTCAAAATCATCATCAATCGGGAAAACAACATCATAAGCATCACTTTCTTCGAATGCAGCAAGTGCCTTAGCAGTTAACACAAATTGCTGGGCAACCCCAACTGGAATCCCTTCGCTCAAATACTCGTCATCTTTCACTCTACTTTTAACATCAAGTGAAACCTCACCTTCGATCACCCTTACATACTCTGGTAATTTTGCTTTCAAATCAAATTTTGTCCCCAAAGCTTCCACGCTCAAATTCGGGGTAGAAACAACATAATCATAGTCTAGCTCAGGGTCGGTTGTATCTGTAGACACCCATGCCTCTCCATTTTGCAAATTCAACTCCGAATTAGGAGCCAACCGAACTTGCGAAGTATCATTAAACAGCAAAACAGCTCTAGTTTTAGCCCCAGTTTTCACAGTATGACCAACAAAAAGTGACTGCCCAGAACTATCAATAGCCGAAAGTTCAGTCCCATCACTAGCAAAAACTTCAACACGACCTTGCTCTACAAACAGCTCAACAGTCGGATCCTCACCACCCAAACTAGCTAGATAGCCAATACCTTTAACGAAAAAATAAATAGCTAACAAACCGACCAAAATTATTGCTAATGGCAACAAATAAACTGACAAATTTTTCTTGGCAGGCTGTGGACGACGACGCTGATAATACATATTAATTTAATTTTTAAGTAACTTTTCCATTATCTTAATGAAAATACCCAAAAACCGCAAGCACATTAACCACTAAAGCTAACAAGCTAAAAACCCATCTCTCTGCGTAAAACACCGATATCTCTCACTAATTTTTTATCAGTTTTCAAAGCATCCAAGACTTTATTATAAGCATGCATAGCTGTCGTATGATTGCGACCTCCAAGCAAATCGCCAATTCTTTCAAAAGAATAATCTAATTCTTGCCTCAAGAAATACATCACAAGCTGTCTCGGCATCAATACCTCACGACTACGCCTTTCCCCTACCAGATCAGACTTAGTAACTTTAAAATAATCAGCTACCTTCTCCAAAACCTCTTCACCTGTGGTCACAGACCTAGTACCCACAAATTGATTACCCATCATTTGCGTCGCTGCCTCCTCTTCTCGACCAAGCTTAGTCAAAATCGCTCTCACATCGTTAAGCGAAGGCGTCGTATTAGCTAATTTTGCCCGAGCAAAAGCTTGCAACAACACCCCCTCGAGTTCGCGTACATTATGATGACAATTAAAAGCAATATACTCCAAAACCTCTGGCGTCACCAAAACCCTTTGCTCCTGACACTTATTCTGCAAAATCGCCAATCTCGTCTCATAATCCGGCGCACTAACATCTACAATCATCCCCATCTCGAAACGACTAATCAAACGATCTTCAATTCCAGAAAGCTCCTTGGGCGGACGATCCGAACTCAAAATAATTTGTTTATTACCATCATAAAGCTCATTAAAAGTATGAAAAAACTCTTCCTGTGTTTTACCTTTATTAGCAAAAAATTGGATATCATCAATAATTAAACAATCAGCAAAGCGATAACGACGGTGGAAGCTACGCGTGTCGGAACTACGAATAGCATCCACAATCTCATTAGTAAATTTTTCAGCAGTCCCAT
>CAZXGE010000033.1:0-5602 GCA_964640445.1 uncultured Candidatus Peribacteria bacterium | reverse complement strand
CTTAGCATCTCATTACCTGTAGCTTGCAATAAATGTGTCTTGCCCAAACCGACACCACCATAAATAAACAACGGATTATACGCACGACCAGGACGACTAGCCACAGCGGAACAAGCCGCATGGGCCAAACGATTATCACCACCAACTACAAAATTCGCCAAACTATACTTAGCGTTCAAAATTTTACTAACCATCTCTCCACCGACTTTCACCTCCTGACGATTAGGCAATTTACGAACTTTCTTCTTTGTCTCTTTATCCAAATTTCGCAAATCAACTCCTTTTCCTTCATCGATCAAACTTTGATCCACAACAAATTCCAACTCATAAACTTCACCATTCAAAGCTCTAACAGCAGCCAAAACTTCATCCTTATACCTTCTAGTAAACCACTCTTTAGCAAAAATACTTGGTAAACCAATTTTAGCAACACTACCCTCTATATTCAGCAAATTTGTCCCTTGAAACCAAACTAAAAAATCTGCCTTTTTGATCTTAGTTTGGAGCAAATCCAATGCTTTCATCCACAAATCAGTATTATCCATTTCAGATCAAAAGTTAACGGATGCACATATTATTCCTAATACAATTCAAAGGCAAAACATTCTTAAAAAATCAAAAAATACGTGCCAAATCCTTAAATGTAATCAAAACAATTAATAGCATCAACAATAAAAATCCTAACAAATGAGTAATTGCTTCAAACTTAGCCGGTACTGCTTTCCCCGATCTTAATACCTCCAAAATAATAAAAAATATTCTTCCACCATCCAAAGCTGGCAATGGCAAAATGTTAACAGCAGCTAAACTCAAAGACAAAATCGCCATCAACCAAATCGTACCAGCCAAATCAGTTTGCAAAAATTGCGATGTTACTTGTGTTACAGCTACAGGACCACCAACCGTCTCCGGCAATTCACGGAAACTGACAATCCTACCCAAAACAGACAAAAAGCCAACACTACTACTCTTAAACACCTCATAGGCTTCCGTCAAGCTACGCACAGGAGCCAAAAGCACCCTACGCCACAACGACTCAGACTCAGGCACGATCGAAACTAAATAAGGCTCAAACAAAAGCTGATCAGCAATTGCATTCACTTGTGTTAATTCCGTCAAATACAAGCCAACTAATCCATCTTCACTACGCTTGTTAATTGTCAAATTATTAGCTTTACCATCACTATCAATGATCTTCAATACAATCGGCAAACTAGCTTCACGCAAAAACTTAGTCGCCAAACTTGCTTCAGCAAAAACCTTTCCATTAATACTTACAAGCGTATCGCCAGGTCCTATGCCGACCATTGCCGCCGGCAAATCTGGAACGACATCAGCAATCAACAACTTAGAATCACCTCGAGCTAAATCTAATTTTAGACCATTTCCATCTCGCCAAACTGTCAAAGAATTAAGATTCGGCTCCAACAAATAAGATTCAAAATGTTTCTTATCAACAAGTGGCAAATCATTAATTGCAAAGATCACATCCCCCTTTTCCAAATCAAAACGAGCAAGATCGCTCTCACGATAAACCTTGGGCTTATAAATAGGATATGCCAACTGTAGCTCGATTCCATAATCAGAGATCGCTTGCCCTTCACTTAATTTAAGTAACAAATCACGGTTATCAACACTCACAAATCTAAGTATGCTTTCACCTTTAACCTCACCAGACAGAAGCCCGAACATCTCATTAGCATTAAAATTCCATGCTTTTGCGCCATTTATCTCAATCAATTTCGCACCTTCATACAAAGGATCTTTTGCCTTTTTCACAAGCAAATACTCACTCTGCTTCAATTCACCATTAAGCAATTTCGCCTGGAACCTAGCTTCGTTCATCAACTCCGCCGAATCAGGACGCAAGCCAAAAACAAAACCAAAAGTCAATAACACCAAAGCCAAAATCACATTAAAAACCACACCAGCAACAGCAATCTCAAATCTTTGTCTTGGACTCTTACTCGCAAAACTATGCTTATTTTTAATAATTGCCGGATCAGTAGCATCTTCACCAAACAGCTTCACATAGCCACCAAGTGGCAATAATTTCAAAGCATAAACCGTATCTCCAACTTTCTTTTCATAAATACTAGGCCCAAAACCTACCGCAAAAGTTTCCACTTTCACACCATTGCGACGAGCAGCCAAAAAATGTCCAAGTTCATGAACAAAAACCAAAAAACTCAATAAAAGTAATGCCCCGAAAATAGTCAAAATCGACATAAAAATAAAATTTTAGTTGAATAAAACCTAAACTGTCATCACAACTTTTTCTTTTTCCACAGCAACTTTTTCGACTTCTTCATTGAACTTATCTACAGCATCTTGCAATCTTTTTTCCGCAGAACGTTGATCATCTTCAGTAATTTGATTGTCAGCCTTCAGCTTTTTAAAACTATTCAACGCATCTTGACGAGCTTGGCGAATCACAACCTTGGCTTCTTCTGCTAGCTTTTTAACTACTTTAACAATGTCACGACGACGCTCTTCGGTTAATGCCGGTATATTCAAAATAATCGCTTCGCCATTATTCACAGGACTAAGGCCAATATCAGCTTTGCGGATGGCATCTTCCAAAGCTTTTGTTAATGCCCTATCCCAAGCTTGGACTCTAATCGTTCGCGGTTCAGGAACAGAAACATTCGCCAAATTTTTCAATGGCTGCGTACTACCATATGCCTCCACCAAAACCGAATCAACCAAACCAGCACTAGCAACACCGGTTTGCAATTTTCCATACTCATTTTGTAAATGCTCAACTGCCTTATTCGCTTGAGACCTAAAGTTTGATAACGCCGCTTCCATACTTATATTTTTTATTAAAAGTTTAACTTACCAGTGTACCTAGTTTATTATTTTTAAGCACTGAGAGCAAGACCTCAGTATCATTAAATTCAAAGACCAACATCGGCAAAGAATTATCCTTAGCCAACGAAACCGCAGTCAGATCCATAACTTCTAAACCCATCTCCAAAACCTGAGCATAACTAAGCTCCTCAAACTTTTTAGCATCATTGTGTTTTTTAGGATCTTTGTCATAAACACCATCGACCTTAGTACCTTTCATAAATAAATCACAATTAAGCTCCAACGCTCTCAAGACCGCAGAAGAATCAGTCGTAAAAAACGGATTCCCAGTTCCACCACAAAGCACAACCACATGCCCATCCTCCACCATTTCCAAGGCCCAATCACGCTCATAATCAGCCACTAAACCAGGCGTACTAAACCCCGTCAAGGCAGTCGCTGGCACACCAATTTCCATCAAAGCAGAAGCCAAGGCAACGCCATTCAAATTCGTAGCAGCCATACCCATCTGATCAGCCTTCACACGATCAATGCCCGACCCCATAGAATCGCGATATCTCCACAAATTCCCTGCTCCGACCGTAATACAAAGCTCCAAACCTGTCTGCTCTCTAAATTTCGCCACACCAGCGGCCACACTTTTCAAAGCCCCAAAATCGATACCACTTTCTTTATCTCCTACAAACATTTCTCCTGAAATCTTCAGCATTACGCGTTTAGGCTGCATAAGTTTAATTAAATAAAAATAGGTTAAATTCAGCTTAATATTTAACGCATAGAAATGCAACGAAACCGACAAAGAAGTTCGCGCTTTTGTGTGTTTCCCTACTTTAGAGAGTTTGCATGACCATAATCGTCAAAATAACCCCAATCAATGCCGCTGCCAGCAAATGAAACCAAGGCACTTTCTGCTCACTTTCCTCATGCGCATTAGCCAAATCAACCAGCAACTCTGAACTAATCACAATATCCTCATCAGCATGCTTCTCCATTACATCTTCAAAATTATGCATCACAATCAAATGCACAAACTTTGGGAATTTAATTAAAACACGACCATCAACAATCCGAATATCCTTACCCAAATCATCGCTAGCAGTCAAAGTATCAACTGCTGCTTCCATTTGCTCACTATCAATATCAGAGTCAAAAAAATCTTTACCGCTCTTAGTTTTAACTTTAGAAACCGGCACTACGATGGCCTTATCAGTTTCTCTATTTGTCATAATAATAATTTTATAAACTTAAATTTCACAATCAATTTTAGCTAAAACAAATTAAGGAAGACAGCAATTTGCCTTCCTTAATTTGCCAATTATGGGATCAATTACATATCCATCATCCCACCCATACCAGGATGGCCATGGCTATGCATAGCCTCATCACTACCAGCTTTTGGTTCTTCAGAAACAGCACAACCCATCGTCAAGAAAATACCAGCAATCGAAGCTGCGTTTTGTAATGCAGAACGAGTTACTTTTTTAGGATCGACAATCCCTGCCGCAAACATATCAACTATCTCATTTTTTGCAGCATCATAACCCATACCCGCACC
Source organism: uncultured Candidatus Peribacteria bacterium (assembly GCA_964640445.1). GTDB lineage: Bacteria > Patescibacteriota > Gracilibacteria > UBA1369 > UM-FILTER-41-14 > CAZXGE01. Next base: position 1,233 of record CAZXGE010000033.1, on the reverse strand, counting down.
AGCTTCAACAACTTTATTCACGATTACAGCTGGCTCACTACCTGCATTAAGAGCAATTTGACTCAAAGGGCTAACCAGTGCTCTTTTCACGATTGTAACACCAGTCATAAAATCTGAATCGCCCGAAGCTTGCTCCAGAACTGACATAGCGGCAATCAAAGCTGAACCACCACCAGCTACAATCCCTTCTTCAACTGCCGCCTTAGTAGCAGCCAAAGCATCTTCAATCCGCGCTTTTTTCTCTTTCAATTCTACTTCTGTTGCAGCACCAACTTTAACAACAGCAACACCACCAGCCAATTTAGCTCTTCTTTCCAATAATTTATCACGATCAAAATCAGAAGGCTTATTATTCAAAGCCGCATCAATCACAGCCAAACGACCAGCAATTGCTTCTTCGCTGCCTTTTCCTTCCACAATCACAGTCGTGTCTTTGCTAACTACCACTCTACGAGCCGAACCCAAGAAACTTCTAACAATATCCACATCTTGTGGATTTTGAGCTGAATAACCAGCAAGTTTCAAACCAATCTCTTCCGTCACAACTTGGCCACCAACTAAAGCAGCAATATCTTTCAACATCTCTTTACGGCGTTCACCAAACGCTGGTGCTTTTACAGCCAGAACAGAGAAAGTACCTCTCAGCTTATTCAAAACCAAAGTACCTAGTGCTGTACCATCAATATCTTCAGCAATAATCATCAACTCTTTCTTGCCACTAGTAGCGACAATTTCCAGAATTCCAATAATATCTTCAATTGCTGAAATCTTACGATCAGTTACCAAAATCAAAGGCTCATCCATAACCGCTTCCATACGAGCTGTATCAGTCACCATATAAGCAGAAACATAACCACTATCAAACTGCATCCCTTCAACAATTTCCTTAGTTAAACCCATTGCTTGAGACTCTTCTACTGTCACAACACCATCCTTGCCAACTGTATCCATCACATCAGCAAGCAGCTCACCAACTTCTGGACTTTGGGCTGAGATCGTAGCCACCTGAGCAATTTTATCTCGAGAATCAACAGGACGAGCTTGACTCGCCAAATGTTCCACAATTTTCTCCACAGCATACTCAATCCCCGCTTTCAAACGCATAGGATTAGCACCTGCAGTCACATTGCGTAAACCTTCTTTAATAATCGCAGCAGCCAAAACTGTAGCAGTCGTCGTGCCATCACCAGCTACATCATTAGTCTTAGATGCAACTTCTTTCACCAACTGCGC
>CAZXGE010000032.1:0-9410 GCA_964640445.1 uncultured Candidatus Peribacteria bacterium | reverse complement strand
CTGGCTACTTTTGTTTTGAATGATTGAATCTTAGAGGCGATCAAATTATTGTGATCACCGAAAGTATCTGGATCATTGGCAAATATTTCTAATTTGCTGACAGTAGATATTAAATTAATTTTGAAATCTGGTTTTTTATTGATAATTTCTCTGATCTTATTTTCATTTTCTGGATTGAGGATGATATTGATGATTGTGTCAGCAGCATAAAGGTCGTAGTTAATGTTTTGTTTAACTAGGTGTTTAATTTCATCACTGGCTTTGGTAAAATTGTTGATGAATTCTAAGAATGTTCCTGTTAGATCGTAGACAAATTCTTCAAATGTAAATTGAGGTGCAATACCTAGGGTGCGTATTGCAGCCTTAACTTGACGTTCAGAGTATTCATCATGATCATTTGGGTAGTTCTGGGTTATTTGCAATTCGACAGTTTCTGTATCAGTGTCAGTTTGCATTTTTAGAATTGCTTTGAGGAATTTTAATTTATTAGAACTAAATTTATTACTTTTTGAGCCATTGAATGTCCATTTTAGTGATTCGCTATTGTTTAGATAGCTGTCGCCAATAATTTGCATTATTGAAGCAGTGATATGGATACACATCGCTTCAATCTGATTTTCTGTTAAATTATCTGGTATGTGCACTCGGAGTCTTAGTTTGTCATCGATGGCTTCATTTAAATGTGCCATGACTTCATTGATTGATTTTTTTGCAAACATTTTACGAACAACCGATGCTTCAGATTTAATTGGACCAATTTCTAGTATTGCAGGTGTTATTACACCATTGCCTAGATCAGTGTTAATAATGAATGTATCATTATTCTTTTCTATGATTTTTATCAGTTCTGAAGGTAAGTCGATTGTTCTTTGTGATGTAGGCTGAAAATGTTTTGATTTTTTGATGCGTATTTTTAATTCGTCGTGTAGTTCTTTTTGTTTAGTCCGAAAGCCGCGTGATTCAATAACTGTTTCGGCAAACGCCAATTCCAAAAGGGCGTTGGCGAGGCTAGCTCTTTTCCAGGAATGTTCATCATCAATTCTCGTATTGGAGATAATCTCTTGTAGCTGAGTAGGTCCAAATACATTTTGTTGATTTTGTTCGTTTTCATCTGTGGTGAAACTGAATAGTTCATTTAATTCACTTGCTTCCACTGGTAATGTGTTGGGGATTAGATTTGTTTCATTAAATAGATTCTTGATTATTTGAAATGCTTGATCTCGATCACTTCCGTTTTTTTGAAACAAATATACTAGGTGACTAATTGCAGCCATGCCTAAATGTCTTTCTTGTATTTTACGGTCTTTATCTTCTTCACCTTCCACAAGATGCCAAGCGCTTGCTAGAGATACTGCTGGGTATCTCCCGATTGCTTGTCGTAGGAAAGAAATTATAGGTGAAATAGGTTTTTCCTTAGGGGAAATTTTTTCAATGATATCATTGATTTCATTGTCTGCAGGATTAGTGTTAAGAATCTTATGAATTTCTAGGGTATCATTTTCATCAATAGCTTTTTTTAATTGAATAAATTGTTCATTTAAGTATTGTATAGCAATTGGATCTTTACCTTCTGTAGCTCTTTTTATTGATAAGTTAATAATGCGTGAAATAAAATTTGCTAGTTTTGCATTTTGTGTTGTCTCGTTGTTTGAATTAAGTGCTTTTGCTGCTTTTACTAATTCGTAGGCAGCACCAATAGGTAGTAGTTTATTATTTGTATTCGATGGACGGAAATTATATTTATAAGTATTTGCTCCTTCTACACTCATCCTTCTTGGGTTAAATGTTGATATATTGTTGGAATATTGGCCGGTTCGTTGCGTTCTTGGCGGTTGGGGGCTGGTGTTAGGTAAGGGCTGTCGGTTTCTAAGAGTAGTAGTTCGGGGGGGCAAAGGCGGGCGATTTCGAGGAGGTGGGAGTTGTTTTTGTAGGTGATGTTGCCGCCGAAGCTAGTTTTGTAGCCGAGTTGCCAGATTTTTTGGGCGGAAGCTAGGCTGCCGGCGAAGCAGTGGAAGATGGCTTTTGTTGTCCCCTGTTCTGCTAGGACTGCTAAGGTGTCCTCTAGGCAATCGTCAGTTTCGCGTGTGTGAAGGATTAAATTTAAGTTGTTTAACTTAGCTAGTTTTGCGTGTTTTGTCAAGGAGTTGATTTGTACTTCTTTTGGTAATTGGCAGCGGAAATAGTCGAGACCTGTTTCGCCAATTGCGGTGATGAACGGATGTTGGTCGATTTGCTTTTGGAGGTAGGTGATGAAATCGTCGTCGGTTTGGTCGGCGTGGTAGGGGTGATGACCGATTGCTAATTCGAAGAAACTGGGGTCGCTTTGAGCTAATTCAGTTCCCTTTTCGATTGATTCTTGGTCGATACCAATCAGGACGATTTTGCTTAGGCCAGCTTTTTGGGCTCTTGCGATAACTTCGGCACGATCGAGGTCGAACTCGGGGAATTGCAAATGACAATGTGAATCAAAAAGATTGGCAGCGGAGACGGTTGTGTCTAGGATTGAATTGCGGGAGATTGACATTGTCAGTTGTAGATTTGGGAAATAAAAAATAGCGCTGGTTGAGGTGGGGTGACCTAGGGAACTTGATTGGAAGCGGTGTGCTTGGTGTCTAAGTTTTGCCTATTATCCCCGAATTGCCAGCAGCTTAATTGCCCATACGCAAATAGACACATTGTTCTTGACCACGAATTGCGGGTGTAGATTGTTGTGCATGATTGCGTTGTAGACAGAATGAAAAACATTATGAAACTTATTTAAATCTTTTAGTTTTGTCAAATTCAAATTTTAGTTTAGAATTGTGTTAGATCTAAAAAATGTGGCATGGATACACTTAGTTTGCAGTTTGTGGAGTCGGCGATGGCTACGGAGATTTTGGTTGCTGCTGATCTGTTTGTGGATTTACCCCGCTTTTTTGCGAAAAAATACGATCCAAAACTGACTCGTGTTTTTGTTGTGACTGATACAAATTTAAAAGAGTTATATCTGGATAAGTTTGCTGAAGCGATAAGAGCTGCGGGTTTTTTGGTGGAGATTTTGGTTGTGCCAGCAGGTGAAGCGAGTAAGAGTTTGACAGAGTATGTTCGTTTGGTAGATGAGCTAGTGGCTTTGAAAATCGATCGTAAGGCTGTGATTGTTGGTTTTGGTGGGGGTGTAGTTACGGACTTGGCTGGTTTTTTGGCTTCGACAATTTTGCGTGGAGTTGATCTTTGTTTGTGTCCAACTTCATTATTAGCTCAAGTGGATGCGGCAGTTGGTGGCAAGACTGGTTTGGATTTGCTTGCTGCTAAAAATATGGTTGGTACTTTCTATCCGGCAACTTCACTCTTTTTGGATTTTTCCGTATTGACTACTTTGCCTGAAGTTGAATTTTTGGCGGGTATGAGTGAATTGGTGAAGCATGCTTTGATTGCTGATCGGGAATTGGCCATGGATTTATTGGCATTTTCTGATGATTATACTCGTCTTTTGGAGGCTGAACGGAGTGTAGTTTTTGCTGATTTAATTAAGCGAAGTTTGAGTGTGAAGTTACGAATTGTGGAAGCCGATTTTCGGGAACAGAATGTGCGTAAATATTTGAATTTGGGGCATACTACGGCGCATGCACTTGAGGTTTTGAGTGCGTATCGCTTGGGTCATGGTGCGGCTGTGGCTCGTGGGGTAGTTTTCGAAGCTATTTTGGCTAAAAATCTTGGCTATTTAGCAGAGTCGGAGCTCGGATTGGTTTTTAGCTTGTTTAAACAATTAATGCAGTTGTCGGAAGCAAATTCATTAAATGATGTTGTGGTTTCTGAGCTTTTTGCAGTGATGCAAACTGATAAAAAAAATGTGGCTAATGAGGTTTGTTTGGTACTATTGAAGGAGATTGGTAAGCCGGAGCTGGTTTTTGTTGATTTGCCAAATTTAAAGTCCAGCTGGGAAGAGTTTTTAACTTATGTTTATGGGGAATAAAGTTGTTTTGCCAGCTTCCAAAAGTTTGAGCAATCGTGTACTTAGTTTTGGTCTTGTGACAAAGCTCGATCTTAGTAATGTTTTGCAGTCGGAAGATACTGAGGTGATGCTTGCGTCATTGGTTCGATTGGGGGCTAAAGTTACGAAAAAAAGCTTGGGTATCAATATGGATATGGTTGTGATTCCGCCGGATTTATCTGATCCAAAAGCTAAATTTGAGTTAAATTTGGGTAATGCGGGTACGGCGACTAGATTTCTTTTGGCGATGTTGGCGCTTGGTTCGTTTACTTTTCAGGAAATATTGTTTGATGGTGTGGAACGAATGCGAGAGCGTCCCATTGCTGATTTGGTTGATGCTTTGGTGGAGCTTGGAGCTAGAATTGAATATTTGGCTAAGCCCGGTTTTTTACCTTTGAAAGTTTATCCTCGCCAAGTTGATCTCGGTCATAAACTTAAGCAGCAGATTAGAGTCAAGCAAGAGGTTAGTAGTCAGTATTTATCAGGTTTACTTTTGGCTTTGGCGGTTTTGCCTTCTGAGGTGGAAATTTTTCGTGAACAGATGCGGGTTTCTGATACCTATATTGAGTTAACAGTTGCTTTGTTGGAGCGGCTTGGTGTTGATGTGGATGTTTGTGAACTTAGCGGTACTTTGAAGGTTCGAGGTGGTCATGGTTTGAAGCCAATTGACTATGTTGTTGAGCCGGATTGGTCGGCGGCAAGTTATTGGGTTTTACGCTCGTTGATTATGACTATGCCGATTAATTTAGTGGGTCTTGATTTTGCCTCCAAGCAGGGTGATCGTAAGTTTGCGGAATTGTTAGTCGATTCAGGCTTATTGAATGTGGTGGCTGAAGCTGGTTCTTTGGTTTTTCGGCCCGTTTCTGATCGGCCGGATTGGGATAAGTTGCCCGCACAGATTGATTGTTTGGATTTTCCAGATGCAAGTATGACTTTGATGGCTTTGTTGGCTTTTTGCCCTAAGCGGGTGGAGCTGATTGGGTTAGGTACTTTGAAATACAAAGAGTGTGATCGGATCGAGGCAATGGCTACTGAATTGCGTAAGCTTGGAGTTTTGGTGGAAACGACGGATAGCACAATGACAATTGTTGGTCGTGATTTGCCGCATTTTCAGAACTTGGAGCCGCTTGTTTTGGCAACTTATGGTGATCATCGAATGGCAATGAGTTTAGCGATTTTTAGATTATTAAATGAAGGTGTTGATTTTGATGCCCCTTCTGTTTGTCAGAAGACTTATCCTAGTTTTTGGAATGATTATGGAGGGCTCAATAGTAGATTCTGAAAAACGCGCACTTCTGCGTTGACTGTACCACTTACTTCTTAAAACCTTTACCATTGTTTAAGTCAAATTTTATTTTACCGGTCTTGCTCCCCGCTCTTTATCGTTATGTTTATAATTTGAGTTTTTTCTTTTGGTCAGTTTTTTTGTTGGCTAGAGGGCTTTCGGGAGCTCAGGTTGGTGTGGTTTTGGCAGTGAATACAATTGTTTCTTTGTTGATGAGTTTACCATCTGGACTTTTGCATGATCGTTATGAGGCGAAAAATGTATTTTTGGTTGGTTTGGGTTTGCAGATGGTTTTTTTAGTGAGTTTGTTTTGGGTGCGGGATTTTGGCTTTTTGGTTTTGTTGTTTTTAGTGGCAGGTGTTGCTCATCGTTTGATCGAAGTTAGTTTAGATGGCTATAGTATCAAAGCTCACCAAGATAATGCTGGGCAGAAAATCTTGGATTATTTTTTGTTGTTTAGATTTACAGGTATTGCTTTGGGAATTTTGACTAGTTCTTTTTTGATTGGTGGTGAGTTGTTGGATTGGATTTTGGTAGCGAATTTGATCGGTGTTGTGATTTTGGCCATCCTATCTTTCTTTTTGCCCAAAATTTCGGCTGTGGATCTTACGACTGAGATTTCTAAGCAGTCATTTGCTGATCCTAAGGTTTATTTTTTCTTGATTGGTTTGTTTGTTTTTGCTTTGCATTTTGGCGCTGAGGCTGTTTCTTATGTCCCCTTTTTGACAACATGGCTGGGGCTTGAGGGGGTAGAAGTTGGTTTGTATATGGCTTTGCCGATTTTGTGTATGGGCGTTGGTTCATTTTATTTTAATCGTATTATTGGTACGAAGGTGGCATCTGGTTATTTCTTAGTTTTTGGCTTGTTGGCCTCTGGTGTTTTTCATGTCTTGATGGTGAATACTGATGTTTGGTTGTCTTTGTTATTTCGTACTTTGCATGAACTGGGTGATGCAGCCGTTTTTACCTTTATGTATCGTGGTTTGACTGATTTGTTTGCTGGTCATCGCGTGGGTAATATTTTGGGTGTAGTTAGTTTAAATATGACTTTGGCGGCGTCGGTTAGTGCGTTGTTTTATGGCTATTTGATAGATCATTATGCAATAACGGCTCCACTTGTGGTTTCTGGTTTCTTGGGTGCGATTTTAGCTATTATAATTTTGTTTGTCTTAGTTGGCTTTAAGCAATTAAGGAATGCTTTGTTTTATTAGTCGCCACCTGTTATTCTAAGTTTAGAAAAATGCGTACTTGATTCAATATGTTGCCAGATTTTTACAACCAGCTTCCCAAGTCAGAGGTTTATGAGCGAATTAGACAAGCAAAGTCTACTTTGGGAGATAGATTATTGATTTTAGCTCATCATTATCAGCGAGATGATGTCTATCAGTTTGGTGACATTTTTGGCGATTCGTTGAAATTATCACGATTGGCAGCTGAAGATAAGACTGCGGAATTTTTGGTTTTTTGTGGCGTGCATTTTATGGCGGAAACGGCTGATGTTGTTGCTCATGGTCGGAAAATCGTGACTTTGCCGGATATTACGGCTGGTTGTCCGATGGCGGATTCGGCACAAATTTATCAAGTGGAAAAAGCTTGGAAGATGCTGACTGATGCCGTGGGTTCTGATATTTGCCCCGTAACTTATATTAATAGTTATGCTAGTTTAAAAGCTTTTTGTGGAGAAAGAGGTGGCTTGGTTTGTACTTCTACAAATGCTGAAAAAGTGATTGATTATGCTTTTAGTCAGAACGAAAAGATTTTTTTCTTCCCCGACCAACATTTAGGTCGCAATATTGGTGTGAAAAAAGGTATTCCGCTTGAGCAAATTGTTTTGTTTAATCCATTTAAGCCCTTAGGTGGTTTGACCGTTCCTGAATTACAACAAGCAAAAATCATTTTGTGGTCGGGTTGTTGTCCTGTTCACGATCGATTTAAACCTGAAGATATTTTGCAGTATAAAGCCGAAGATCCTGATGTCCAAATCTTGGTTCACCCGGAAGTACCATACGAAGTTTACAAACTGGCTGATTTTATGGGTTCGACTGAGTATATAATTCGAACTTTGGATGAGGCTCCTGCTGGTAGTAGTTGGGTTGTGGCAACAGAGGTGCATTTGGTAAGTCGCTTAATTAAAAAATACCCAGATAAAAAAATTCGCTTATTGGGTAAGCCGATTTGTATGTGTAGTATGATGGATCGTACAAGTCCCGAGCACCTTTGTTATAATCTCGAAGAATTGGTCAAAGGCAACATTGTAAATCGAATTCAAGTTCCTGAGCGTGATCGCCAATTTGCTTTGGTGGCGTTGGAGCGGATGTTGAGTTTGGGTTAGGCAGAATTGATTTTTGTGTGCCTGTTGCGATGACGCAAATGGCACACAAAAATCAATTCTGCTCAATGTGCAAACAGTTGTTTCTACGCCTGTTGCGATGACGCAAATGGCACACAAAAATCACTCCTGTGTATCTTTCATTTTGCTTTTTTTAGCTCGTTTGCCAGTTAATTCTGGTTTTTCAAATTCGGGGTAGTCGAGGGCGATGGTTTCGATGATTTGTTTGCTGCGGACTTTGATATCTTTTTTGGGATCAGTGCTGTCGTCATTGAATTCGAAGCGGAAGCTTGCTGCATCGGTATAAGCTTGTTGGCGTTTTTGCCAAATCTCGTTAAGTTCAGCTAGTAGGTTTTCTTGTTCAGTTAGGCTAGGGCGGTTGGCCATTTCTTGCCCGTTTTCTAGTCTTTTGGCAAGGGTTTCGGGTGTAGCTTCTAGTAGAATAAAAATGCCATGTTTTTCCAATTTCTTTTGATTTTCAGGGTCAATGATTGTGCCGCCGCCGGTGGCGATGACTACACCTTTTTTGTTGGCTATTTTGCGGACAATATATTTTTCGATTTTACGAAAATAAAACCAGCCTTTTTTGTCGATGATTTGGCGGATTTTTCGGCCTTCTTGGCGTTCGATTTCTTTGTCGATGTCAATGAATGGACGCTTGATTGTTTTGGCGATTTGTCGGCCTAGGTTGGTTTTGCCACTGCCGCGCATGCCGATCAGAACTAGGTTGTGCATTGATTCAGTTTTTATTAAGCTTCAGAGCTTCTTGGATTTATTGTGTCCAGTTTTGAGCCTAGCAAGAATTAGTTGAGATCGCAAGTGGCTTGTTTGGCTAGGGATTAGATTCTGTTCGTGGTGTGAGGCCGCCCCTCCCCTATCTAACAATTTTGGCTGCTTTTAATAAATTTTTGCCACTGATGCCTAGGAGGCTTTCGACTTCTTCGTAAGTGAAGCAAGCGAATTGGCCAATGGTTTGGACTCCATACATGGCTAGTGCTCTTGGTGTGTGTCTGCCGATACCTGGTAACGCAGATAAGGGGTGTTTTGGTGTGAGTTTGGCTAGAAGTTCCATGTGTTTCTGGGTTAGATTTGATTTACACTCCGATTATAGGTGAGTGAATACTCACCGTCAAGAAAGATGATTTCTAATCTGGTTGTGAAAATTTGAAATTGTGTTAATGTCTATTTGTAATTTTCTGCCAATGTCAATATTTGACCGTAAAAAACAGCATTTGCGTGTTGCTCTAAAATTGATTGCTCAGCGATCTGGAGTTTCGGATTGGGATCAGTTTCGTTTTGTTAATAACTGTTTTCCTGAAGTTGCTGCTAATGATGTTGATTTGTCGGTAGATTTTTGTGGTCATAAACTGGAGCTGCCGTTGTTGATTGGCAGTATGTCTGGAGGTGTTAATTATGCGGGTAAGATGAATCGGGCTTTGGTTGATTTGGCTGCTGAATTTGGTCTTGGTTTTGCTAGTGGGTCGATCAGGATTTTGGCAAGGAATCCCAAGTGTGTTGTTGATTTTGATCTGAAGGATCGTCTTGGTTCCTTGCCTTATTTTTTGAATGTGGGGGCAGCACAGCTTGTTGATCCGGATTTTTTGACTTGGTTCGTCGGTATGGTAAAGAGTTTGCGAGCTGATTTTATTTTTGTCCATTTGAACGCTACTCAGGAGCTTTTCCAAAATCGTGGAGATCAACAATATGTTGGTTTTAGAGATGAATTGAAATTAGCAATTGCTAAGTTGCCGGTGCCTGTTTTTTTGAAAGAAGTTGGGCATGGTTTGCCTATTTCGACAATGCAGGAGTTTGATCAGCTTGTTTCT
>CAZXGE010000031.1:633-9455 GCA_964640445.1 uncultured Candidatus Peribacteria bacterium | reverse complement strand
ACCCTGTTATCAGGTTTGCCTAAGCGATTTTCGACTGGTGGTGCTTGTATAGTCATTGATTTCTTTTTAAATAAAAGAAAATTAGTTACTACTAAATATTGCATATTTTTTTATTTTTGTCAAGCAAGAGGGGGTGATGTTCTATATAAAAAGAGCATAACTAATTTGTTAGTTAGTTATGCTCTTTGGTGGTTTAGTGATTTTGGGTGTTATTACATTCCTAATGTAAGTAATGCTTTATCTCTCGCGTTTTGTATTGCAATTTTAAGTGGTTCGGGTAGAGCTGGTGGTTCACCTTGTATTGGTTCGGGTAGAAATTGATTCTGGGTGTCTAGCGCTCCCCCATTGTCTTCTTTTTCCATCTTTTCATGATTAAATGTTGACAAGATAAAATAATACTGGCTTTAGGTTAGTTTGCAAGTTTTTCAGAATGTTTTCCCTTTACATTTGTAAATTTGCTCGCTAAAGTTTGGAGGCAAATTTTTTTGGCTGGGTAGCTCAGTTGGTTAGAGCGCGGGACTCATAAGCCCGAGGTCGTGGGTTCAATTCCCACCCCCGCCACCAAAATCAGTTGCTTTATCGGGTTTAGATCTCTAGACTACGAAAGTTGACATCGCGGGGTAGAGCAGTGGCAGCTCGTCAGGCTCATAACCTGAAGGTCGCAGGTTCGAATCCTGCCCCCGCAACCAATTTTTTGCCACTAGCTGTTTTTGTCGAGTTAGTTGTTCAGTAGATGCCACCATTTTTGTGGTGTAGATAAGTTTTCGTAGAATAGTAAGCGTTTGGCAAGTTGGTTTTCTTGAAGATCGATAGTTCCGGGTTTTGGTGAATATGGTAGGATTAAGACCGCTTCACCTGGGTTGACTAAGCCAAAATTTTGTTTGGCGATTTTGTCTTGATATTCCGGCGAGGTAAAATAAGCTAATTCGGATTCTAGTTTTTTGTTTTCGGCGGCAATTTCGGTATTTCTCTGCTCGAAATCGAGAATATATTTTTCGATTTGGTAGCTTTCAACTAAAGATTTCAGCAGTACGATCACCATATAGGCAGCGATCACCAGTTCGATGATTAAAATAATCCTGGTGATTTGAGAGATGTTTTGGCGCATTTTTGCTTTTTGTTGAATTTAAATGTATTCTACTGTTTGAATTTTAAGCTTGCAAGTATGTTGCATATACATTTGGTCGGAATTGGTGGAATTGGTATGAGTGCATTGGCTCAGCATTATCTAAAATCGGGTTTTTTTGTTAGCGGTAGTGACTTGTCTGCGTCGAAAACTACTGATTATCTTCAGGGTTTGGGTATAAATGTGGTGATTGGTCAGCATGCTGCTATTAATGTGCCTAGTGAGACTAAGATTTTGGTTTATTCTTTGGCAATAATTGATCAGGAAAATCCGGAATTGGTGCAAGCTCGTGCATTCGGGGCAAAGATTTTGTCTTATCCCAAGGCCTTGGGTGAAATTACAGAAGATTTTTTGACAATTGCTGTGGCTGGTAGTCATGGTAAGACGACGACTACGGCCATGATTGCTAAGGTTTTATTGGATTTAGATCTTGATCCGACTGTGATTTTGGGGTCAACTGCTGAATTTTTGACTGATGGCGGAAATTATCGTTATGGCGAGTCTGGTGGGATTTTGGTTTTGGAGGCTTGTGAGTATTATGGTGGTTTTTTGGAGCTTAAACCTGATATTGTTGTTATTACCAATATTGAACATGATCATTTCGATGCTTATCCGGAGGAGCAGGCATATCTCGATGCTTTTGCTGATTTAGCGGCCAAGGTTGTCGAAGGGATATATCCTGTGATTCTGAATTTAGATTTTCCTTTAGCACAAAAGCTTTATTTGGATGCTCGACATAATCAGCAGTTTTTGACTACAGGTAAGGATGAGAATTGTGATTATTCCCTGCAGAACACGGATTTGGAGTTGGCTGTCCCTGGAGAACACAACCGGCTTAATGCCTTGGCTGCGGTTGCGGTTTGTGATTTGTTGGAACTGGAGCGAGCAGATGTACTTAAGTCTTTGGCTGAGTTCAAAGGGACTGGTCGTCGCTTGGAGCTAAAACAAACTTTGGGTTCAGTGCCAATTTATAGTGATTATGGTCATCATCCCACGGAAATCATGGCAACTCTTGCGGCGTTGCGAGAGCGCTACCCTGCTCCAGATTTTAGCTTGGCGATCGTTTATCAGGCGCATCAACACCATCGCACCAAAGCTTTGATTGATCGATTTGCTAAAGCTTTTGACTTAGCTGATGAAGTTGTAATTTTGCCGATTTATGCGGCACGTGACTCTCAGGAATTGAAGACGGAAATTACAGCAGCTTATTTAGTTGAGGAAATTGCTAAATATCACAAATCGGTTCGTGTTTATGATGCTACTGTTGATGAACATCTGACTAGTAAATTGGCTGAAGTTAATGATGTTGTGGTTTTTATGGGGGCTGGTGATGTGGAGAGCTATGGCAAATTCTAAAAAGTGCGAACCTGTTGTGATGACACAAATGGTTTGCACTTTTTAGAATTTGCTTAGATTGGCTGGTAGTTTTCTTTTTTTGTAATTAGAAATTCCAAGAAAATCTTCTAAATTTATATCCATAATGTCTACATTTACTAAGTTGCCATTCTTGTCGTAGTCTAAGACTAAATTACCAATTATGTCACTATCAATACTTTTTTCTTTGCTAAAGCGAATTTTTAGTATTTTTGCTTCGGGATCATATTCAAATTTTTGCATTATTTTAAGTATTTAGAGATTTTAGAAGTGGAAATTACCGTAATTATATGAATTAGATCTTGTGTATCTATGTAATATGTTATCAGAAGTTGACTATTTTTCCTAGTCTTCATTGCAAAATTTTTAGAGCCCTGTTTGCCAGATTTTTCTGGATTTAGGATTGTTTCTTCAACTTCATGTTTTGTTATTTGTCTTTCCATCATCCGGCTTTTGGCATGATGAGAATAAACTATTTCCATTTGTTCTGAATTATGGCTTAGCTTTTTCTGATGGCAATTTGGATTTCGATGCCTTCAAGTTTGGTAGTTGTTGATTTGTCGTAGTCCATATCCCCGCTTTGTTGGAGTTCGGTGGCTAAAGTTTCGGTTTTGATATAGTCGGCGAAGTTCAGAATCGCTGTTTCTAGCTCTGGATTGTCGGTTTTGAGCATGATCGTGATACGATCGGAAACTTGATAATCGGCTTCTTTTCTGAGGTCTTGGATTTGGCGGACGATGTCTCGGGCAAAGCCTTCGTATTTGAGCTCTTCACTGATTTCGGTGTGCAGAATAACGACGATACCGTCTTTGGCCGCGGCGGCTAGGCCTGGTTTGGCTTCGAAAGCTAGTTCAAATTCTTCTGGTTCGATTAGGAAATCTAGAATTTGAGCTTGTCCGGATTCGAGGATTTGAAAGTTGCCGGCTTTAGCTTCGTTAATGATTGTTTGGACTTCTTTGCCGAATTTTGGTCCGATTAATTTGGCATTGATTTTGAGTACTGGTTTGACTTTATCACCTAGATCAGTTGCTAGATTGAGTTCTTTGATGTTTAGTTCTTCTAAGATTACTTCGGTCTGGTTGCTGATTTTGGCTTTGAGTTTGGCGTCGGCGATGGCGACTTCGACCAATGCCAAAGGCTGTCTGACTTTGATTTTTTGTTGACCACGGATGGTGTGACCTAGGCTGACGATTTCGCGGATAGTGTTTGTGACTTCGTTGAGGTCGGCATTGAGGCGCTTTTTATCTACTTCTGGCCAGTCAGCAAAATGGACTGAATCTAGTTTGGTTAAGTTTTTGTAGATGGCATCAGCAATAAAAGGTGTAAACGGGGCAATGACTTTACAAAAAGCTGTTAGGACCAAGTAGAGGGTTTGATAGGCTTCTTGTTTGTCGGAATCACTTTCGCTTTTCCAGAAGCGACGGCGGCTGCGGCGGATGTACCAGTTGGAAAGTTGGTCGACAAATTCAGTTAGTGGTCTAGTGGCTTTGGTTAGGTTGTATGCTTCCATTTGGGTTGTGACTTCGGCGATGAGCGCATTTAATTCGGATAGGATCCAAATATCTAGTTCGTTTTGGGGTTGGAATTCAGCTAGCTCGCTAGGTGTTGGTGGTGTGAAGTTGTCGATATTGGCATAGGTCACAAAGAAGCTGTAGGTGTTCCATAAAGTTAGATTGAATTTTTTGAAAACTTCGTCGACATGATCTTCAGAAAAGCGAACATCTTCGGCTTGTGGAGCTGTAGATTGATACATAAATAGTCTGGTTGCATCTACGCCTTTAGTGTCGAATAGGATGTTTGGATCTGGGTAATTTCTTTTGCGTTTAGATAATTTTTCGCCATTTTTGGCTAGTAGAATACCGTTGACGATAATGTTTTCGAAAGCTGGTTTGTCGAAGAGAATTGTCGATAAAACATGTAAGGTGTAGAACCAGCCACGAGTTTGATCTAAGCCTTCGGCGATAAATTGTGCAGGGAAATTTTCTTCAAAATCTTTTTTGTCTTCAAAAGGATAATGTGGTTTGGCGTAAGGCATGGCCCCGCTTTCGAACCAGCAGTCTAGGACTTCAGGGATGCGTTGCATTTCGCCGTTTTCGCAGTTATCACAAGCGAATTTGATATCATCGATATATGGTTTATGGAGATCGAGCTCAGATCCGCGCATGGGCACTTTGCCAGCTTGATAAGTTAGGAAGCTATCTTGTGGAATATGGGCCAAATTACGCATCCAATCAAGATTGCGTTCTTGTTCTTCGAAATAGGCTTGAGCTAAGCCAATAACAGCACCGTGTGTGACGCAAACGATATGTTCATTTTGGTATTCGTTACCTAAGTGATCTAAGAATGCTTCTAGGCGAGTTTGGACTTCTTTGAGGTTTTCGTTGTCAGGAGCCATTTTGGCTGAATGTAGATCTTCAGCTTGGCTAAAGAATTGGTTGATTTCGTCTAGGCTGGTGTTGTTGGGTACACGAAATTCGCGAAGGCGTTCGTCGAAAGTTAATTCTTTGTTTAGTGCTTCGGCGATGATGCTGGCAGTTTGTTCGGTGCGAGCAAAAGGTGAGCTGATTATTCTGGTGACTGGGAAATTTTTCAGTTTTTCTGCGACTTGTTGTGCTTGTTCTTTACCTTTTGTTGTAAGGTCGCTTTTGCTATCGGTATCTGTGTTGGTGATGTGTTCAATGTTGTGTTCGGCTTCGCCATGACGGACAAAATAGAGAGTGTTGCCGTTTTTGCTACGGATTCGAAGTTCGCGAATTGAGCTTACGCAAGTTTGATGTTGGCAGCCGTTACATTCCCAGATTGGAATTGGTGCGCCCCAGAAGCGATTGCGGGAAATGTTCCAGTCGCGTGCATTTTCGAGCCATTTACCAAATCGTCCTTCTTTGACATGCGCCGGTTGCCAATTAATTTTTTGGTTATTGGCAAGCATTTTGTCTTTGATGTCAGTGACACGAATGTACCAAGATTTTAGAGAATGATTTAGTAATGGGGTGTCACAACGCCAGCAGTGTGGATAGGAGTGGCGGTAGTTTTCTTTGTGGAAAAGTTTGCCTTTGCTCTCTAATAGGCTGACGATGTTGCTTTCTTGGTTTTTGACGAATTTGTCAGCGAAATCGTGGACTTCGGGGAGGAATTTGCCGCTGACATCGGTGTGAACGATAATGTCGAGGTTGTAGCGTTTGCTGACTGCGAAATCCTCTGCCCCATAACCACCGGCGATATGAACGATACCAGTACCATCTTCGGTTGTAACATAGTCATCGAGCGTAATGATGAAACGCTTTTTGTCGGGTTCGTTGGCGTAATAATCGAATAATGGTTCGTAGCTTTTGTTTTCTAATTCTTGAGGACTAATTTCGCCAAGGTATTCGTATTCAGCTTCGGCAAAAACTTGATCGATAAGGTTTTGGGCGACAATGTAGATTTCGTTATTTTGGCGGATTCGGCTATAAGCAATTTTGGGTCCTAGACAAAGAGCCATATTGGCTGGCAGGGTCCAAGGTGTTGTTGTCCAGGCTAATAAGTAGGTATTTTCGTGATTGGAGTCTAATAGTTTGAATTTAGCTGTAGCTGATAGATCTGTGACATCTTTGTAGCCGAGACTAACTTCGAAATTGGATAGTGGTGTTTCGCAGCGAGGGCAAATATGCATGCTGCGATAATCTTGGTAGACTAGATTTTTGTCCCAGATTTGTCTAAATACCCACCAGATTGATTCCATGTAGGTATTGTCGAGTGTGGCATAGGTGTTTTCGAAATCGACCCAACGGGCGATGCGTTCGAGTAGAACTTGCCATTCTTTTGTATAGCGGAAAACCGATTCGCGACAAGCGTCATTGAATTTGTCGACACCTAGTGCTTCAATATCTTTCTTTCCTGAAAGTTCTAGTTCTTTTTCGATTTCGTATTCGACAGGTAGCCCATGACAATCCCAGCCGTTAGTTCTAGGTACATGAAAGCCACGCATGCTAAAATATCTGGTTACAGCATCTTTGATGCTACTAGCTAAAATGTGACCATAGTGCGGTAAGCCGTTGGCAAATGGCGGGCCGTCGAAGAAGACATATTTTTTGCCATTTTTGCGTAAATCAATTGCTTGGTCGAAGATTTTTTCCTCGAGCCAAAACTTGAGGATTTCTTTTTCGACATCGGGAATTTGCTGGTTGTTGTTGATAGGTTGGAAATGCATGGAGTGGGAATTAGGTGGCGATAAATTGAAGTATAGTATTTTTTAGGTCGTTTTTGGCATGGTCGAGATTTTCATTGTAGATGATTTGATCCGCCATGTCTGCAAATTCGATTTCCGTAAGGTAGCTTTTGTAGCGTTGTTCCAGTTCTTCGTTGCTGATTTCGGCGCGGCTGGTGATTCTTCTTTTTAGCTCTTCCCAGTCGTTGATTTTGCTGGTTTTGATAAAAATTGTTTTGAGCTTATCTTTGGGGATAAGTTTTTGTAATGATTGAACGCCTTGAATATCCACTTCACGAAAAACAGTTTTGCCCTCGGCTAGTGGCTCTAAGATTTGCGATTTTAGGGTGCCGTAATAATTATCGCCATGAACGATAGCGTATTCGAGAAATTCATCTGCTGCAATTTTGGCTTGGAATTCGGCTTTACTAATAAAATGATAAACATCACCTGCGATTTCGCCGGGGCGCATAGCTCTAGTGGTACAAGAAACGGGAAAAACAAAGTTCGGAAACTCAGTTTTGACATAGTTGATCAGCGTGCCCTTGCCACTGCCTGATGGACCCAAGATGAGAATTAGTTTGCCTTTCATGTAAACAAAATAATGGTTTTTTGGCGATTTGGCGATAGTTAGGAAAAAAAGTATTTGCTACTTCTGGGTTTTTGTGTTATAATTTCATGATTTGTTCTTTTAAATAGCGTTTAGTCCCCTGTCTCCAGAAAAAAGCAGAGATAAATCGGGGGTTAAGTAGGAGATTTCATTTGCTGCCACGTTGGCTTTTCAAATGCAATGGTCTAGTTAATCCCCGTTCTCTTCAAACTTATGCCTCGATTTCTCTCTGTTTTTCTTTGACCGCTTAGGGTTGGTCTTGTTATCGATTTTAAGTGGGATTTACTTGGTTAAAGTTTATACATACAAAAATAAATTGAACAAAAATAAAGTCCTCAAAAAACTAAAAAAAATTCAACAAAAAAATAAACTTAAAACTTTATCTAAAAAAGTAAAGTAGCCAAAGAAAAATAAGGGAGTAAACACGGAGGGGTCGTACTGCCACACCTCTGGTCACACATTTTGTTGCTTGACCAAGTTAAGTGCTTATGCCCCTCAAAGAAGAAAACTAAAAAATGGTGTTGCTGTGCACTTCTGCAAGGCAACACCATTTTTTGTTTTATTTAAACTTTCTGCAATGGGTCTTATTTTTTTAATTTCCTTGATTTTAGCTGGGTAAATAATTAAGAATAAAGTAATAAATTTGAGCCTTTGCCGCAGGGCACTGGGCTTGAATTTATTACTTTAATCACACACTTCTGCAAGGCAACACCATTTTTTGTTTTATTAAACTTTCTGCAATGGGTCTTGTTTTTTTATATAAAATCGATTAATTCCTGGAGGCTGATGTCTCCTTGTCTTAAGATAGCACTTAGGGTTCCTTTTTTCATGGTTTTATTGTGAATTGGAATCACGAGTTGCCTATTTGTAGTAACATTAAACATTACTAGATGACTACCCCTTTGTCGTAATTCTCTAAAGCCTATTTTCAGTAAGAACCTAACTAGTTCGTTAGGTTTAATTATTGGCAATTTAGGCATAAGTTTTTTTGAGTTTTTTCTTATGCAAAACAGCGATATTCATTTTCAAGACTTTTAAATTTTTACGCTCAGGAATTGGCACTCCTCTTGCTTCCAGGCTTTCTAGGTATAGTTCCATTGCTTCTTGAATGTTTTTTTCGGCTTCTTCCAATGTGTCTCCTTCGCTAATGCAACCAGGTAGGTCTGGTACTTCAACTGTAAAACCACCTTCTTTTTGAGGTGTAAAAATTGCTTCGAATTGGTAAGTTTTAGCTGGATTTTTCATGAACTGATAATACTGCTAAAAAAAGCGTTGAATCAAGTGTAAATTAGGAAATTAAAAAAATAAGACCCTGTGCACTTCTGCAGTGGGTCTTATTTTTTTAATTTCCTTGATTTTAGCTGGGTAAATAATGAAGAATAAAGTAATAAATTTGAGCCTTTGCCGCAGGGCACTTGGCTTGAATTTATTACTTTATTCACACACTTCTGCAAGGCAACACCATTTTTAATCTTTATTGAGTTTGTTTTTTTTCAAAGCCCAATTTTGCCCTTGTCTCCTCAATG
>CAZXGE010000031.1:0-623 GCA_964640445.1 uncultured Candidatus Peribacteria bacterium | reverse complement strand
TAAGCTTGGACAGCAGCAGTATCTCTTCTTGCTAATGCACTTAAGGCCAATTGATAGGCTTTAAATTCATCTTTTGTGCCATCCATGTCATCTGGCTTTAATAATTCCAGTTGTGTTTTCAGCGGTATTTCTTTTTTAGTTTCCATAAAAGTTTGCTTAAATTACCCCCTGATCTTTACATGTATTTGGGGTTTTGGCAAGGTTTTTAGAACGGTAAATCTTCGATGGCTACTTCTTCTGCTGGGTCGAAGGCTGGTTGGTTTTGCGGGGCGGCGATGTTTTGGTGGTCGCGGGACTGGCTATAGCTTTGGCTGCTTTCTTGATTCATGCCACCTTTGCTATCCAGTAGGATAAGGTTGTCGGCGATGACTTCAGTGCGGTAACGTTTGACGCCATCTTCCCCTTCCCATTCGCGAGTTTGGAGTTTGCCTTCTACATAGAGCTTACTACCTTTTCTGGCGTATTGGTGGACGATTTCGGCTAGACGGCGCCAAGCGACGATGTTGTGAAATTCGCTTTTGTCTTGGCGGTTGCCGGCTTGGTCGGTCCAGGTTTGATTTGTAGCAATTGAGAAGCTAGTGACAGCAATGCCACTGCCGGTGGGTCGCATGTCGGGGTCGCGA
>CAZXGE010000030.1:0-9511 GCA_964640445.1 uncultured Candidatus Peribacteria bacterium | reverse complement strand
AATGCAAATGTTTCAGATTGATTAGCTGCCAATGCGTATTTGTTAAACGAGAAAGTTACATAGCCATCCTCAGATACCGAGCTGCTAGTAGCCAATACTAAACCATTAACGTTAACTACTTTTAAGTTTTTCAGCTTAGTATGATCACCTACTAATTTGAATGTAAGCTTTTTAAGCTGTGAGCTAGCTACAGGCTTCAGTGTAAATTTGGCAACTGTAGTACCAGCAGCAGCAGCAACTTGACCAGCAGGGCTATCGGAAGTAAGTGCGACAGTCAATGTTGTAGGTTGTGTGCTTGTTGTTGGCTCTGTTGTTGTAGTCGTAGTATTTGGACTGGAATTTGTAGTACTAGTATTTGCACCTGAGCTAGATGTTGAATCTGTTTTTTTAGCTGGAACAATTACTAGCTTTGTTGACTGAAGCTTGTATGGACCTTTTACCATAACATCATCACCACTCGCCAAACATTCGGCGTTAATTTTTTCACCTTTCTTGAAGCCAACTGTCAAAACATTCTCAGTATCAAATTTATCGCTCAAATCAGCCACTAGTTTCAGCGTTGAATTAATACCTTTGGCTTCAAAATTGATATTTTCGAAAGCAAAACTACCATCATTGGCAAGCTCAGCTGTAGCAACCACAGATGCCCCTGACATTAGTTTGATATTTGAAACTGCGGAACTAGCTAATGATTTTTTTAGTCTTGTCTGAAATTGTAGATTATTGATCTCAACTCCATCTTTGCTACTGAATCTAAGTTTAGCAATTTCAACTGCTTTTTGTCCTGATTCAGCAGTAAGTCTTCGTGAAAGGCCATGAGACATATAGGCAAAAACTCGGCAAGATTGTTCTTCTCTCGCGTTAGCCATTGCAGCAGGTGCAAATAAGCTTGTAGCAAAAATTGCTAATACTAATGATGTAAGAAATTTATTCATTTGAATACCTTGTTTAAATAATATTATTGAGCAATTCAAGGATATAGAAAGTAATTCCAACAATGCAATATGTCAAGCTCATCGACTTAGAATCTAGAAAAGTCTTTGAATATTTCTCTTGGCTTATTAACTCGATTCCGCTATAAATAAACAGTAGAGAGCTATGAAAAATGTAAACTTTTGCGTCGGCTACACTACTTCCTGCTCATCGTATTACCAATACGCCTCGGTCGTAAGTAGTTTGTCTCCTGAAATTGCAAAATTTTTCAGAACTCTCAGTAATATTTTGAAAACTTAAATAAAAACATTATGGCTGAAGATAAAGATTTGGACCTACAACCTGAAGAAAATGATGAGCAGGAGAATTTAGACGAAAGTGGCAATCCAATGCTATTTGCTGAAGGTGAAACTGACACAGTGGCTCGTTTAAAAAAGATCAACATTACTGATGAGATGGAGCGTAGTTATTTGAACTATGCGATGAGTGTAATTGTCTCGAGGGCGCTTCCAGATGTAAGAGATGGCCTCAAACCTGTGCACAGACGCATACTTTACGCGATGCGTGGCCTTGGCTTAACAGCTGGTGCCAAATACAGAAAGTCAGCTACCGTTGTGGGGGAAGTTTTGGGTAAATACCATCCGCATGGTGATATTGCTGTTTATGAATCGATGGTTCGTTTGGCTCAAGACTTTGCTATGCGTTACCAAATGGTGAATGGCCAAGGTAACTTTGGTTCGATCGATGGTGATAATGCTGCGGCTATGCGTTATACGGAGGCTAAAATGACCAAAATTGCTGAAGAGATGCTGGCTGATATTGAGAAAAACACTGTGGATTTCCGAGACAACTACGATGGCTCGCATCAAGAGCCTTGCGTCCTACCTGCAAAAGTACCACAACTACTGCTAAATGGTAGCATGGGGATTGCTGTAGCGATGGCAACTTCTATTCCTCCGCACAATCTGACGGAAGTGAGTAATGCTTTAATTAAATTAATTGAAAACAGTGAAGTAACAATCGACGAATTAATGGAGGAAATCAAAGGGCCAGATTTCCCAACTGCCGGGATTATTTATGACCGGGAAGCGATCAAAACGATGTATGTGACTGGGCGTGGTGGGATTACGGTAAGAGCACGCACGGAAATTGCGGAAATCCGCAAAGGTAAGTTAGCAATCATTGTTACTGAGCTACCTTATCAGGTAAACAAAGCGGCACTAATTACCAAAATGGCCGAGCTTGTGCGCGACAAAAAAATTGATAATATCACGGATTTGCGTGATGAATCCAATCGTGAAGGCATTCGTGTCGTTATTGAACTTCATAAGAATGCTTACCCCAAGAAAGTCCTGAATCAGTTATACAAGATGACTTCATTGCAGACGACTTTCAACATGAATATGATCGCCCTTGTAGATGGAATTCAGCCAAGACTACTAAATCTGAAGCAAGTCCTGGAATATTTCCTTAAACATCGACAAGAAGTTGTTACAAGACGCACTCAGTTTGATTTGGACAAAGCTAAGGCCAGAGCACATATCTTGGAGGGCTTGAAGATTGCCCTAGATCATATCGATGAAGTAATTGCTACGATTAGAGCTGCTGAAACCAAAGAAGTTGCCCACGAACAGTTGATGAGCAAATTCAACTTATCTGACTTGCAAGCAACTGCCATTCTGGAAATGCGTCTGCAAACTTTAGCTGGCTTGGAGCGCAAAAAGATTGAAGATGAACTATTGGAAAAATTAGCTTTAATCAAAGAGCTTACAGAAATCTTGGCAGATCCAGAAAAAATCTTGGCGATTATCAAAGCTGAGGTATTGGAAATTAAGGATAACTATGGCGATGCCAGAAGAACCGAAGTTGTGGCTGAAGGTGTGAATAAAATCACAAACATGGACACTGTCCCCAATCAGCCAATGATTGTAACTATAACCCAAGAAAATTACATCAAGAGAATGCCACCTTCCACTTTCAAGTCGCAAAAACGTGGTGGTAAAGGCGTAATTGGCTTAACGACAAAAGATGATGATCAGATTATGGGTATTCACTACACGATGAATCATGACGATTTGATGTTCTTTACTAATTTGGGTCGTGTCTTCAAGCTCAAAACATACGAAATTCCTGAAGCGTCGAGAACAGCTAAAGGCTTAGCTATTGTTAACCTACTACAGCTGCAAAAGAACGAAAATATCACCTCGATTTTGGTCATCCGCCAAGGAGCCGAAAGGTCAAAATACCTTTTGATGGCAACGAAATCAGGAACTATCAAAAAAACTGCGATCGATGCTTATGACAATGTGCGTAAAAGTGGTTTGCTTGCGATGAAACTTCGTGATGGTGATTCGCTAGAATGGGTGAAGCAAGTTAATCCTGGTCAGGAAATTGTCATGATCACAAATCAAGGTAAGTGTATTCGTTTTGACGAGGTAGATGCTCGCGAGATTGGACGCTTTTCAATCGGAGTTCGAGGCATCAAATTGAAAGATGGAGACGAAGTCGTGGAAATGGATGTAGTTAGCAACCCCAAAGAAACAAACCTATTCGTGGTAATGGAAAATGGCTTAGGGAAAAGTACGAGCCTAGATGCTTATCGTAAACAAAATCGTGGTGGCACAGGTGTATTGACCGCTAAAATCACAGGAAAAACTGGCAAAGTTGTTGGTGCACGCTTGCTAAGTGACGAAGAAAAAGGTGCCGACCTCTTGTTTGTCTCTAAAAATGGCATGGTTGTGCGTATCGGTACTGATGCCATCCCTGAGCAAGGTAGAGCAACACAAGGAGTTTACATCATGCGTTTCAAAGGCGATGAAGATAAAGTTGCTTCCATGTCATTAATCAAAGAACCAGAAATCGACGAAGCAGACTTGCTGATCGGCGAAGACGGAGATCTGGATGAGATTGAACGTGCCGAACAACCAGAACTACTCGAGTTGGAAGCCGAGGGGTAGGGATAAAACTAAAATTAAAAAAATTTATGTCATTATTCCAAAATATATTCTCGGAATTACTTAGTAGTAATGTCAAATTTCTAGTTGTTGGTGGTGTGGCTGTGAATGCTTATGGTTACCGCAGATTTACTGGTGATCTAGATATAATAGTCGCTCTCGATGCAGAAAATTTGTTAAAACTAGAAAAAGTCATGTTGGATTTGGGCTATACGGAAAGGGTTCCTGCTAAAGTTACTGATCTAGGCGACCAAAAAAAATTAAAAATATTCATGGAAGATAAAGGTATGAAGGCTATTACCTTTCTGGCTAATCAAACTTTGGGGCTTGATCTGGATATTATCGTGGCAGAATCCTTGGATTTTACTAAATACTGGAATGATCGCAGTGAAATCAAGCTTTGGGATTTTAATTTGCCAGTAATTGGTATCGATGATTTAATAGCGATGAAAAAAGGTGCAGGGCGTGTTCGTGACCTAGAAGATCTGGAAGCATTAATTAAAATTAAAAATTTATAGGTATGAGTAAAATTAATGTCGGCGACGATCAGCTAAGAAGATGGAAAAAAGCACCGCTAGAGACTCATTTCATTTGGCTAGAATCTGCATTGGATTTTTGCAGAGAGCTTGATAAGCGACATGCGAAACTTAGAAGCAAGAACAATCGAAATAAATAATAGCAACAAAGAAAGATTCGACGATTAGCTTATTGTTTTTCTTTTTTGATCTTATGACCTCTTGGCTAAATTCAACTGCTGATGATTGTAACCATTGAAATTACCTCAGTTTATCATCCCTTGCATTATCGAAGCAAATCTTTTATAGTTCGCAGGCATTGCCCTAGCCGGGGCTTAAAAATACGGTAAACATTTAATTTTTCAGATTATGCAATCAGGTATTCATCCAGAAGTTTACGATGTAGTTTTCGTAGATAGCTCTAGTGGCGCTAGCTTTATTAGCCGCTCGACAATGAAATCCAAAGAGACAACAACTATTAATGGCAAAGAGTATTTTGTGCTAAAAGTGGAAATCAGTTCTGATACTCACCCATTCTTCACTGGTAAACAAAACTTGATCGATACGGCTGGTCGTGTGGATCGTTTCCGTGCCAAAATGGAAAAAGCAAAAATGAATCAACCAACTGAAGCTCAGCCAGAGGCTTAATTTCATGTTTGAATTTCAAATCCAAAATCAAGATCCCAATTGTGCCGCTAGGACCGGTGAGTTTATTTTGCCTCGTGGCAAAGTCAAGACGCCAATTTTCATGCCGTGTGGGACAAAGGGTATGGTCAAGACGATGCTGCCAAATGAGCTTAATGATCTGGGCGTTGAATTGATTTTGGGCAATACCTACCACTTGCATTTGCGGCCAGGCTCCGAGCTAGTTGCCGAAAAAGGCGGGCTTCCGACCTGGAATCGCTGGGAGAAACCGATGCTAACCGACTCAGGTGGTTTTCAGGTTTTTTCTTTGAGTGGTAAACGCAATCAAGATGGCACAGATTTGGTTAAAATTATCGAAGATGGTGTTTGGTTCCGTTCTTATTTGGATGGTAGTCGCCATTTTTTTTCACCAGAAAAGGCTACTGAAATTCAATATAATTTGGGGGCCGATATTTTGATGGCATTTGACGAATGTGCTGATGCCAATGTTGACCACAGCTACGCCAAACAAGCTATGGAGAGAACTCATCGTTGGTTTGAGCGTTCATACAAACGACATTTGGAGCTAGAAGCTGACAAACCGGAAGCTAAACTACCACAAGCACTTTTCCCGATTATTCAGGGAGGGGTCTATACAGATTTACGGACAGAGTCAGCGGAGTTTTTGAACTCATTTCCGACGAAAGGCATTGCCATTGGTGGCTTGGCTGTTGGTGAAACTAAAGAAACCATGCATCAAGTTTTAGAAACAGTAATTCCCCTACTCGATCCGGACAAACCGAGGTATTTGATGGGTGTGGGGTCGCCTGATGATTTGATTGAGGGGATTTACCGTGGTGTTGATATGTTTGACTGTGTCTTGCCAACAAGACTGGCTCGGCATGGTGCTTTTTTCACGGAGTTTGGTCGCCAGAATCTAAAAAATCAAATGTACACCAAGGACGATTTGCCACTAGAGCCAGGGTGTGCCTGCCCTGCGTGCAAGCAAGGGTTTAGTCGTAGTTTTATCCGTCATTTATTCCAAGAACAAGAGATTACAGCGCTTAGATTGATCACGATGCACAACTTATTTTTCCTCACAAAGCTAATGGAACAAGCCAGAGCTGCAATTAACGAAGGGCGTTTTGCTGAGCTGCGTGCAGAATTTTGGGAGAAATGGGGTAAGGGAAGTTCTGATTGCGTTTAAAACTCAGTGCATTAAAATTGACTAAAATCTAAATCAAAAACATGATCGGTTATCTGAAAGGTGAAGTCGTGGCAATTAAAGATCGTGAAGTAATAATTTTGACAGCCACAGGTGTAGGCTACCAAGTATTGGTTCAAGCTGTGCCATTATCTGAGCAAGAGCAAGTTGAATTCTTTATTCATACACATGTTCGCGAAGATGCCATCACACTTTATGGATTTTTGAGTTTTGCTGAGTTGCGATTTTTCGAACTAATTATTAGTGTCAATGGGATCGGGCCCAAGCTTGGCATGGAAATCTTGAGCAGTATTGGCATGGAACAAGCGCAAGCGGCGATTATGCAAAAAGACCTAAAAACACTTAAGGGAATTAAAGGTTTGGGTGCGAAAACTGCTGAACGACTTTGCTTGGAACTGGGTGACAAAATCGAACCAACAGCAGAATTTGCCAAACTAACAAATACCCCAGAAATTCCTGACGAGGCGATAATTGGCTTGATGAATTTGGGCTACAAACGCAGTCATGTAGAAGCGATATTGAAAGATATACCAACAGAAATTAGCGACACAGAAGCAGTGATTCGCTACTTCTTGCAAAGAGTTTAAATATCTTGTCTAAGCCTAAAACTCGACTTAGTTTCAGAACATATTGCGTGGCTGTAAATTTATGGCGGAAAAGAATTGCGTCCTTTTTTTCCTCACCTATAATGCCAATGTTCGCAAATGTAAATCAAAACACAAATGTCATACTTAGAAACTCTTCCCAAAGTTCAGGATTTGATTAATAGCTTACTAATTGTCCTATCCGACAAAGAAAAATTCATCATCGAAAACCGTTTCAGTCTCAACGAGCATCCACGCATGACGCTGGAAAAAATAGGCGAAAAATACAATGTGACTCGTGAACGCATCCGCCAAATCGAGAAGAATGCTCTGCGTAAATTGGAACGAAATGTTAACAACACTCAACTACGCGATGTAACCAGTTTGGCTCTGCAAATCCTCGAGCAAAATGGTGGTCTACTTAGTGAAGACGCCCTCACCAGTGCGATCCTAAAATTGGCCAATGAAGATATTGAATCCACAATTGATGTTAACAGCCTGAAATTAACTGTAGATTTGGATAAAAGCATCACGCATGAGCACAATACGATTCGCTTCCGCCCCTACTGGCGTCTGGCTAATGTGAAGCCAGCACAAGTCAAAAAGGTTTGTGAACTAATGTCGAAAGAATTAAAAAAAGCTGGCAAAGTTTTGAATTTCACTAAATTGGCCAGTTTTTGCCGTGAGAAAATCAGCATCGATGGTCTCAATGAAAACTTTGTCCGAGCCGCAGCAACTTTGGATCGCGAGCTCAAGGTTGTTGACGAAGGCGTGGGCCTAGCAGCTTGGCGTGAAATCAATCCGAAAACTTTGCGTGATAAAATTTTCTATATTTTCAATAGATACAAAAAGCCTCTGCATTATGTTGATATTGCCAATATGATTGGTGATACCAGCTTCGACCGCAAATCAGTAAACACCCAAGCCGTACACAATGAACTTATTCGCTATCCAGAATTCATCCTAATTGGCCGTGGCATCTATGCGCTAAAAGAATGGGGCTTTGAAGAAGGGACAGTTGCCGAAGTGATCGAAAAAGTTTTGATCGACAATGGTGAACTAACCCGCGATGAAATTGTAGCCAAAGTTTTGGAAAGACGCCAAGTCAAAAAAATCACCATTTTGCTAAATCTCAAAAACAAAGAGCAGTTTCTGAAAGTTGGTAAAGATCGTTTCCGCTTAGAGAAGTAGGGGTTGTCTTGATCGTAATTAATAATCCCCTCCTTGCATGGGAGGGGGGCAAATATGAATAATAAGTTTAAACTCAAACCAGGCGAGACAAAAGTAATTGATGTAGAGGGTAAAAAATACAAAATATTTTGTGATCTTTTTAGCAATCACAACCATGACGAAAAACCGCTCTATTATTACCATGACGAAATGAAAGGAAACGACCTCGTAGCAACCGTGGAAAGTGATGATCATCCACCATATAACTCTCCATATTCAAATACAATAACCGCAGACTGGACTGTATTTAGAGAAGAAGTAATAATTAATTTCTCAAAAAAAGATGATTACCTAGTAGTAACGATAGCAACTGACAAGAAATAACTTTTCGGTTAATCATACTACGCAAGCCTGTATATTTTATCGCAAAAATACTTGCAATCACTTTGGCAATCTGTTACAAAGATACGGCTTTAGAAAAAGCATGTCGGGCGGTTAGCTCAGTTGGTTAGAGCGTCTGGTTTACACCCAGAAGGTCATTGGTTCGACTCCAATACCGCCCACCAGAAAACATCTTTCCAAAAGGAAGGATTTTTTATTTGTACGAAAAATGCTTGTTCACTGTATAAGTGGTTTTGTGAGTGTTGGAATGGTTCGAACTATGAGGAGACCATTTGGTCAATTTGAGGAATGCTTAAAGGTTGTGCGGCTTAGACTAAAGGTAAAAGACCTTTTGGTTTATTGTTCGAACGTTGAGCAGATCTCTTGTAAATTTTGTCATTCGCGCTATAATACATCTAACCATAGATTACATGTCTTTTCTGACCAAAGAACAAACAATCGGGCAAAAAATTAGAGCTTGGCGAGCCAAGAAGGATTTAACGCAGGATGAGCTCGCGAAGAAGGCTGATATACCTTATCCGACATTGATAAAATTGAGTCGGATACTGTAACCAATCCGACATTAGATACTGCGAAAAAGATTGCGGCGGGGTTAGGGGTTACGCTTGATGAATTAACACAATAATTATGGTAAATATTAACGAAGCTAAAACTAGACAAGAGATCATCGACAAGCGGCTTAAAAAAGCCGGTTGGACTGTTAGTGATCCATCTCAAGTTACATCCGAGCTTGATATTTGGATAGGCTTGCCAGAAGGAGTTAATGAGCCGGTACACGAATATCAAGGCTTACAATTTGCTGATTATGCCCTGCTTGGTGATAATGGTTATCCTTTGGCGATTGTAGAAGCTAAAAAAACTTCAAAAGATGCAAGAGTTGGTCAAGAACAAGCACGCCAGTATGCAGAAAATATCCAAAAAAATTCCGGCAAAGATATGCCCTTTGTTTTTTATACCAATGGACACGATATTTATTTTTGGGATACCGAAAAATATCCGCCTCGCAAAGTTTATGGATTTCCAACCAAGAAAGACTTAGAGAGATTGTTGTTTTTGCGTAAAAATGAAAAACCACTTTCTCAAGAATTAATCCAAAAAGAAATT
>CAZXGE010000029.1:7056-9744 GCA_964640445.1 uncultured Candidatus Peribacteria bacterium | reverse complement strand
GTCATTTGACGGGTTTTCTTATGAGCTACGAAAAAACCGTGATCGTTATTTCCCATGATGCCGGTTTCCTGAACTGCTTCACCGATGGCGTGTTGAATTTGGATATTTATACGAAAACTGTCGATCAGTATGTTGGCGATTATTTTGATGTCGTCGAGCAAATTGCCAATAAAGTTGAAACAGATCAGCGCAAAAATGCCCAACTACGCAAAAACATTCAAGATCGCAAAGATAAAATTAATTTCTTTGCCAATAAAGGGGGCAAAATGCGGCGTTTGGCCAGTAAGCTCCGTGATGAAGTCGCCGAAGACGAAGATAGTATGGTCGAAGTTCGCCGTGATGATCGCACGATTAAGCCTTTTACGATTCCTTGCCAAGAATGGTCCAATGCCGTTGCTAAAATTAATTCCGTAGGCGTGATTGTTAACCATGAGCGCATCCTGAAGCCAATCGACCTCAAAGTTTTTTGTCGCAATAAAATCCTGCTGCAAGGCCCAAACGGGATTGGTAAAAGTACTTTTCTCAGAGATCTAGCCCTGACCGACTCCAGCGAAGCCGCCATTGTTGAGGGTGCGCGCGTTGGCTACTATCAACAAGATTTTTCCGGTCTCAATTTCGACCAAACTGTTTACGAGTCTCTAGCTGAAGTCGCTGACGATGTGACCAATGAGAAAATTTACGCCACTGGCGCTCATTTCCTGCTCACTTCTGATCTAATGCGAAACAAAGTGGGTTCGCTGTCCGAAGGGCAAAAAGGTTTGCTTTGCTACGCCCGCTTTGTTCTGCAAAGACCAGCCCTACTGATCCTCGATGAACCGACAAATCATATCAATTTCCGCCATATTCCGTTGATTGCCCAAGCAATCGATGAATTCGCCGGCGCCGTTATCTTGGTCTCCCATATGGACGAATTTGTTCAGGAAATTAGCTTCACGGATACCTTGGATCTGGGGGCGTTGAGTAGGTAAAAATGAGACAGCCTCTCAGCCCAAAAAACATAGAATAAATCCTCTGTACAGCCTATCAAAATAGGCATAGACTGATCTGTATTTTTAACCTTTTACTAATGTTTGCTACATTTTCGCCAGGGTCTATGTTGTTCTTTTTATTACACTGTTTTTTTGTTTGTATTGCCTTTTTTGGCACTGCAGTTGCTTTGATTTGGCTTTATCGCGAAGCTAATGAAAATGTGTTACGCAAAGTTATGTATTGGACATTGATCGTCGGCATTGTGGGATCACTAGTCACTGCGCCTTTCGCTTGTTTATTTTTACAAGAAGGTTATTACCATGGGAAAGCTGGCCAAGGTATGATGATGAATTGGATGGAGGCTGATGAATTTGCCAAACTCTCACCCAATGATCGCAATCAGAAAATGCAAGAACGAATGGAACAAATGATGGGTACTGAAGAATCAGAAGTTAGCAACTAAACAATTGCAAAATTAAAATTCTACTATGGGTGCAGCCAGGGCATAGTTAAAACTACGCCCTCAGGCTAGCAATCATTCGGTTTGGATAGATGAACAAATCTAGTGCATCCAGTATTGAATTGGTAGTCAGATCAGCTGCAAGTAATGTCTTTGTGAATGCCCCTTCTTTTTGAATAACTGCAATACTTAAATTTACAGTATTAAATAAATCCAAATCTATTCTACCATTGCCAATTGTGGCAGTTTTATTTGTATCGAACTCAATTGCAAACAACTTTTTTGCTTCCGCATCTTTAGCGATTTTTAACTTAATTCCTAATTGATCGGCAATTGCTTGACCATTTCCATTGGTATCCCCAGTGAATAAGTAGATTTCAATACCCAATTCTTTTATTTTCCGAATTCGCTCAGGAACACCTTCGATAACCACACCATCGATTGCAATTGTGCCATTCAAGTCCAATATCAAATGGTTTATCTTTAGATGGTCGCTGTCTTTGAATGCAACATCAATTTTCATTTTACAGCTGTTCAATTAATAAATGATCTAATTCTGTGCAAAATGCTGAGGAAAATGCATTCGCATTATTAATTGTATCCGCAAATATTAATGCATATTTCGCCTTTACTTTGCCTTTTTCATTGTATTGTTTTTTATCTGCAATTTCCTTTTCATATTCAGATTTTAGCTTTATCGGATAATATTCTTCAATTGAGTTTTTATTAAGCACGGTGAATCTTTTTGATCCTAGTGTGCTAAGCTTTCTATAGCATTCATGTTCACAGTCGGAAATATTTGGTTTATCTATAATTACAGCGTACTTATCGTGATAGAATGGATTACATTTCAGTAATGTCGTTACCGGTGTAAAGTAGCTATCAATCGTATCTGTTAAATTGGCAGCCTTCGTCCATCCAGAGCTAGATATAAAGCCCCAATTCTTAATGATGCCTTTTTCTTTTAACTTATCTAATAGGATTTGAAGACTATATTCTTCAACTATACAGAAGTTTTCCGGGTAGCCGATGTCCTTCTCCTCAATTCCAAGTAAATTTGAAGCTAATGTAAGCACTTCGCTAGGTGTTTCAAAGCCATTTTCACCATTGTCTATGTCATTCTTTCCAATGGTAGCTCCGTTTTCAATCAAATATGCTTTTTGTTCTGCAGTATTCATTTCTGATACAATGAAAGGAGAGTGCGTTGTTACAAAGAACATTATTTTAAATTCGTCAGTGATTTCTTTGAATATAGCCGG
>CAZXGE010000029.1:0-7046 GCA_964640445.1 uncultured Candidatus Peribacteria bacterium | reverse complement strand
TTGGATGGAAAGCAGTTTCTGGTTCTTCAACACATATTATATAAAAATAATTAAAGCCATCAGTATTACATCTATTTTTAGCTAAATCTCTCAGGTTTAGATATAAGCTCAGTAATTTAATTTGCCCAGTTGACAGTGCCTTCATGTTTATGTCCTTGCTAGCTGTTGATAACAACAGAGATTGGTCACTATATGGTGATCGTACGATTCTAGTTATATTTTCTTCGATAAACTTGTGTTTATTCATAAATTCCATCATGACATTCAAGTCAACATGGTCTGGTAAATTATCCAAATTAAGGTCTGAAGGATATCTATCTTTATTTATTATCGTGCTCCTTGAATTGCTCAAATCATAATAATGGATATTGTTTCGTGGCGTTGGTGCTCCATTAGAGATATTACTATATTTACCATTAATTTTAAACTGTCCCTTGTTGAATTCACTAGAGGCTAAATTGATAGTGAGAGTTTGATTTGGGTGATATTTCAAACGGCAATAGAATTTTTCATCAAACACATTTGATATGTGTCCAAATGCTTCCTGTGGGGTTTTGCTTGTTGTCTGCTTGAAGTCCTCTATGAAAGCAAATAGTAATACTTCTAAGATTGAACTTTTACCTGAACCGTTTTTACCAATTAGGTAATTAACCTTTTTAAGATTATTTAGTATTAGTTTACTTTTTATTCCCTTATAACCAGATATTTCTATTTGCGATAGCATTATTTTTATATTAAATTTATAAAATAATTACTCAATTTAATAATTAATTCAATTAAAAGATCAGCCATCTTCACTCCACCTTCTTCCTGCTCTCCTTGATCTCACCCCTTTTTGACTTTTGATCGAGGACTTTGGCTTGTGCGCGTTTGCTGCGTTTCTGTTTCTGCTTTTTGAGTTTGTGGATTTTCTTGGCAATTGCTGATTCTTCGCCATGCAGCTGCATTTCTAGCTTCAATATGAGTAATTTATAGGCGGAGAGCCGGTTTTTGGATTGTTCGCGGTGTTTTTGGCATTTGATAATTATGCCAGTGGGGCTATGGATGAGCTGGACGCAACTAGCGGTTTTGTTGACTTTTTGGCCACCTTTGCCACTGCCGCGGATCATTTGTTCATCAATATCTTCGGGTTTTAGTTCGATTTTGGCTGCTAATTGTAGTAGTTTTTCAGCAAGATCGACAGGAAATGGCATAATTTAAAGCTTATTGCTTGCTCATTATGGTGATAATTTGCTATAAAATCCATACTGTTTTTTAAAATCTCAAAGTCATGCGATTTACTCGACTTGCAATCGGTTTCGCCCTCACAAGCTTGTTAATCATGACTGCGGGTTGTCGCCCGTCCGACGAAAAAACAGAATCCAGTTTAGATTTAGCTCCCGTGAAACAATTTTTGGTGACGGAAATTAGTAAACTAAATTCGGAAGCGGCAATTTTAGCTACAGATATTGAAGCTTATGCCGAAATTATCAAATCTCACGACTATAATTATGAACAAGCTTGGGCAAAAGATAGTGTCCGCTTGGCGGAATTAGTCACAAAAAATAAAGCTAGTTTTATCAAGGCTAGTACCCATTATGAACTGACCGAAGGGATCGTGGCGGGCGTGCCAGTGCTTGCCGATTTTGATGTTTGGCTCGATGCCGGCCCCAGTGGCGACGAAGATCCAGCCGAAGCCAGAGTTTGGACTTTGAAACTGGCTGATGGGCGCGAATTTAAAAATCCTGGTAATATTTTTCATAGCATTTTGGAGCCAGCACTCTGGGGTACCAATGCCGAAACTAGCAAACTAGCTGTCGATTTGGACCAAAACGGCACCATCACTTATGGCGAAAGCTTGGGCGATGCTTATTTGCTCGTTGCCATTTCCGCAGAGCTAAACCGTGCGGCGGCTGAGTTGGCTCAGGCCGTGGAAGCTTGGGAGCCAAGTCGCGAAGATGTGTTTTTGGCCTTGGTGACGATGATTCCGACAATGAAAGAATATTTCGGCCAATGGCAACTTTCCTATTTTATCACTGGTGACGCTAGTCAGTCACAATCTTTTGCCGCAATTAGTCGTTTGGTTGATGTTCAAAGTATTTTAACTGGTCTAAATTTATCTTACGAAGCCCTTAGTCCAGATGTGCAAAATGTTGACGAAGCTCTGGACCAAGAAATTAAAGCTGGTTTTGCCGAGCTGATGGCCTTTGTTGAGACGGTTTATGCCAAAGAGCAAACCAAAACAGAACTTATTAGCCCAGAAATGGCCAATCAGTTTGGTGTGGAAGCTCAAGAGCTAGCCGATGCTCTGACTGGCAAAGTTGCCAAAGCCGCTGGAATGCTTAAAATCCAATTATAATTATGGATAAGCAAAAATTAACATTTGGTGGACGATTGCGGTCATTGTTCCTGTTGTGTCTTATTCTTGTTGGTCTTTTTGCTGGCACAGCTCAAGCAGTTACCGAAGCAATTTCAATCGAAAAAACTCCACAAACAGAAGCAGTCACGCTCAAAAAGGTGCTATTCAATTTGCAGGTTGGTCTTACAACCGAAACAGCAGATTTCACCAGTGAATATTTCACACTCACCAATTTTAGCCCACAGCTAACACCTGCTGCTTTGAGCAGCAATCCTCGAAAGTTCGCTTATTATCGCGGTATAATCTGGGTCAGTACTTTGGAGACAGCCTATAGCAACACCCTAAAAGCAATCGAAGCTGGCGACTACGAAAACGCCAAATTGTTTAGCCGCCACCGTGAATACAGCACCTCGACGAGGTTTTTGCGTCCCAACAACGAGGGGGATAACTCGCTTGCTGCTTGGAGCCAAGGTGAGCTTAGTAGCAAACAGGCCTATCAAGATTATGAAATCGATTTGCTCAGCACTTTCGAAGCCAAAATGCGTAGTAGTCTCAAATCTGCAGAGGCAGACGCCAAATTGAATTTGGGTGAATCTGTAGCTTATAAATTAGGCTTAGCCAAAGGTTATTATTCAATCCTGAAAAACAAATTTGTAAGCCAAAAATCGGAACAGGCAGCCAAGGAGCTAGAAGCGATCTTTGTCGACCTAGAGTCTGCAGTCGTCAAAGGTGATCTGCTTTTAGTCCAAACTAAGCTCGCCAAAACAGAAGAGCTACTTACGGGTTTTGTCGCAGTACCGTTATCTACCGAGAAGGCCAAAAAACGCGCTGGTGTGTTAATGAAATTCCTAGAATTGGTGCCGATCGAATATGGACGCGGTGTTAAACGGGGCCAAGTTGTCTTAGATTTGGAAATTCAGGAGGCACTGACTTTCTTGGAAGGCGCAAGCGTGGCTGTCAAAGATTTGGAGACACATTTAAACGAACTGGATCCTCAGGTAGTGCCAGCAATTAATGCCAAACTCGAACAAGTGCATAAACTGCTTATCGACGCACAAAGGCGCACAAACATAGTGGATCTAGATGTTGTCGAAGCCGAAATTGGCTTTGTTCAAGATCAACTCAGGGCTAACCTGCCAGAGTCTTGGCTCAAGGATCGTAATGCTGATTTTGCCATTTTAAAGCCACTTCTGCAGCAGATGCAAATCCTTGCCGAAGCTTCTGACTATCAAAATTTAGAGAAATTGCGCCTAGAGGCCTATGGGATTTTCGATTTGGGTCCAGAATTGAGATTGATGGCTTTCGATCGCAATCTTGTTGCGCAACTCGATGGACTGTTTTGGCAAGGTATTGCTGGTAAAGATGGGCTTGCCGATCAGATCAAAGCTCAAAAAAATCCTAATGAATTAAAGCAAACTTTGGGTGAGATCAAAGTAGCTCTAGCTTTGGCCGAGCGCAAACTGGGCGGTAATGTTACACCTTTGGTTGCCATTATTAATTCCGCAATCGTGGTCTTCAGAGAGGGGATTGAGGCTATTTTGATTATCTTTGCCTTACTAGGTAGCTTAGCCCTTTCCGAGAGTACAAAAGTCTATCGTAGGCCATTGATCATAGGTGTGGCAATTGGTGTTTTGGTTTCGATTTTAACTTGGTTCCTGGCTCAAACCATCTTACTATCTTTCCTAAGCTTAGGCGAAAAACTGGAGGCAATTGTTTCCTTAATTGCCATCGCCGTCTTGCTTCTGATTACAAATTGGTTTTTCCATAACACTTACTGGAATCGCTGGAATGCCAATTTGCATCAGCATAAACAGAATTTACTCAGTCAAACAGAAGCAGCCAACAGCAAATCAATTTGGCAAAAGTACTCAGTGGCATTGGGCTTTTGCTTGTTGGGCTTAAGTAGCGTTTATCGCGAAGGTTTTGAGACTGTTTTATTTTTACAAGTTTGGGTTTTGGATTCGGGCTTGGCGACTGTTGCCAAAGGTGTGCTGTATGGTAGTGTCGCCTTGACGCTCGTGGCCATCCTGACTTTTTATCTGCAAAAACGGCTTCCCTATATGCGAATGCTTGTTTTGACTGGCTTTATGATTGTAGCGATTTTGATTACAATGGTAGGCCAAACTGTCCACACTCTGCAAGCTGTCGGTTGGATGTCGATTACGCCAATTGGCGAGATCACATTGCCTTATTGGGTCGGCCTATGGTTTGGTTTGTTTGCTACAGTTGAAACGATCGTCGCTCAGATTCTGGCCTTGGTAGTTGTCGGTGGTAGCTATTTCGGTGCTGAATATCTACGCCAAAGAAAGTCCGGACGACCGGGACGTAGCCTCTGGCACAAATTAGTTAGCTGATTTAGGTTTTTTGCAACCAAAAGCTCTAGCGCTGATCATGGCACGATAACTATAAGGGTTAGGACCTTCTATTGCCCTATGCACCATTTCACCCATAAATGCTCTAACCTCTTGTTGTAATAAGGCGCAAGGATCACCAGTTCCACGAGACCTACGGGCAACATTGGCCCTACAAGCTCTCTGAATTTCCTCGATATCAAATGGGATCTCAGTCGTTGGCACCACTACTAACTGTTCTAAACTGGAAGTGCACTTATCCATTAAACTAGCCACGTCGTTGGCGTCAGTACCATCAACAATCAAAAGTTTAAAAGGTGGGATATTGAATCTTTTTGGGCCAATTGTAGCCCCTTCGGGACGACGCTGATAACAAAACGGTATCTGAATTTGATCAAATGTATCAGTTAATGCTAATTCAATCATCGCTGCTGTTTGCTCTCTCAGTGCATAAAAACCCAGAGAAAGACCATTAAGATGATCTTTGTGCTCCCGTGCTCTTGTCCCTCCAATTGTCTTTACACCATTATCACATTCGACAATATATGTTCCGATTTTCCTCAAAGTCATAAATTCAACTAGCTCACGAATAATTGTGGACTTACCCGATCCTGACATTCCTGTGACTGCCAGCACAGTTTTTCTGCCCAAAGCCGCATTGGCTTCACCTCTTGCAGCTAATTTGCGAAAATATTCCAGTTTCGCTTGCGGTGAAACTAGAATTTCTTGAAAATTTGACCAAGAAAGCCTTTGATCTAGTAAAGCTGCATTTAGACGGGGATTCCCCCAAGGTAGTTTAGTATGCTGACCATTAGGACCACTAACTAATAATCCATCTTCGGCAAATTCCAAACGAGTATTAGTGCCATTATCATCAGGACCTAGACGTACTGCCACGTGCGGATTATCCCTTTTTTTACCATCTGCACCAAAACCCACTGGTAAAACTACTCCATAAGGACCAGCTTTCTCTACGATATAATCAATTGCAACAACTCCCAATGACATAGTTTAGCTTTAATTTCGTTAGCTAAACTATTAGTTTTAGCACTAATTATGTCAAGCTCATCCTTGTATTTTTAACTAGCTTTGACAACGATGCCTTCAATGATGTTACTAACTTCTTGGAATTTATCCATAATACTTTCTAAGTCTTCAATAATTTGCTTCCACTTGATCAAATTGATTGGATCCTTTTCCTCACGGAATAACTTTTTCATAGCATCTGCAAATGCTAGATCACCCTCGTCTTCCAGTTTATGGATGGCAACTAGCTTATCACCAATCATTGTCAGCTTTTTGTCTTCCAGCGCTGTAATCGCTTCGTTCAACGCTTTTGCAGCATCATTGATCAGTACTTTGAATGAATCAAGTACTGCATTCTTCTCTTTGATGTCGAATAGGTGAATGTTAATCATCACATTTTCGATCAGATCAGCGATGTCGTCTAGTTGGTGAGATAATGCATAAATGTCTTCACGGTCGAATGGTGTGATAAAAGTTTTGTTTAATTCACAAATAATATTGTGAACTTTGGCATCTGCTTGGTGCTCTAAATCTTTTGCCATAGCCAAGATATCTTCGTTATTACCGAATTTAGCAACAAATTGCTCAAACAAGCCAGCCATTCCGCTAATATCATTGGTTATTTCTTTTAGTAGGTGGACAAAATCCGTAGTTTTTGGTGCGAAAAATACCATAAGTATTAAGTTAAATTAGTGATTAAAGTTGTAATTTTATAGGCAATAAAGGCCATTAGCCCAGATAGTGGGATCGTAACAATCCATGCAACGAAAATCTTACCCATTAAGTCCCAACGAACTGATGAACGCTTTTTGGCAGCACCAACACCAGTTATAGCACTTGTAATTACATGTGTTGTGCTCACAGGTACACCTAAATGTGATGCCAAAAATAAACTTGCTGCACTACTCGTTTCCGCACAAAAACCATCGATTGGTCTTAGTTTGGTAATTTTGTCTCCCATAGTTTTTACAATTCTCCAGCCACCAAAAAGGGTGCCAAGGGCAATCATACCATTAGCCGCAAAAGCCACCCAGACAGGCACTTCGAATGCCGAAATGAGTCCGGCAGCAAATAAAACACTCGTAATAATACCCATTGTTTTTTGTGCGTCATTGCCACCATGGCCGAGACTATATAGTGCCGCCGAAACAAGCTGTAGTCTTCTAGTCCATTTATTAATAACTGCAGGAGTTTTTTTATAAACAATAAATGTTGTTACCTTAAGCAAGACATAACCTAGCGTCATCCCAATGATAGGCGCCAAAAAAATGAATAGAATAGTTTTCGACCAGCCACTCAGCAATACTGCCGAAAACCCAGCTTTGGCAATT
>CAZXGE010000028.1:0-9793 GCA_964640445.1 uncultured Candidatus Peribacteria bacterium | reverse complement strand
GTGCTGGTGCTGGTGCTGGTGCTGGTGCTGGTGCTGGTGCTGGTGCTGGTGCTGGTGCTGAATCAAAAAAGCTCATCCCTTGTTGCGGATGAATTGTTGGCATCGTGCCATCAGATTGCATTTGGCCACCTTGACCGAACTGTCCAGATTGACCACTTTGATCTTGTTGATATGGATCCATTGTGTTTTATATTTAAATTTCTTGATTCTAATTTTAACAGATTTCACTCCGTTTGACAAGTTTCCATTTTATTATTTACTTCAGAAGAACTATATTACCCGAAAAATCCAATTCCACCAAACGACTGCCCGCTTGCCCCGATGTGTAACCAAGGCATTTATTTTCGTCTAGATTGTCAACTTCTTGACGCGGCACATGCACGACATCCACATAAAAATTAGCTAAACCTGGTGCCGTAACTACACCCAAACAGGGCCCTTCCCCTAGTCCCGAGCTATTACTTTGAGCCTCGACAAACAACTGGTTAATTTTCGGAACCAAATCATTAAATGTCGCAGGTCTTTTCGAATTATCTGTTTTCTGCTCACAAGCAGCTAGCATTGTCGTCAAGAGCACCAACAGACCTACTGCTATTAATTTTGAGAAATTGTTCATAGCTAGCTATTAATTTCAGACTAAGGATAGCATAGATTTTTCAGAAACAAAGCTTGAAAGATTTTTATTTTCGCCTAAAATGCATCCTGCTTGCGAATATATTATGGACGGTTAGCTCAGTTGGTAGAGCGCATCGTTGACTCCGATGAGGCCAGAAGTTCGAATCTTCTACCGTCCACCAGAAAGCCACCCCCAATCAGACAATGCTTATTGGAAGTGGCCAATAAATTCCTCACCTAAGACACCAGGTCGTAGCTATAGTCTGCTGATTGTTTTTTTGGCTTGATACTTAGCAGCATAATGTATTGCAACATCGGCTTATAAAATTCAATAGCCAAAATACTACCATCAAGCTGGCGAATTAAGGTCGTGATTTTAACAATCACCTCTCTCACAAAAACCCTAATTCTCGTTATTGCCAAATTGTCTTCAATGCTCATGGCTAGCACCGGACGAACCTGACCAACTGGAATTACTTGTCTCCTTGTTTGGTAATTACGACTTCTCTCGACTTTCTGCTCGTTCAATAAATTGGTTTCCATAAAAAGATTAGTATAGATAAATGAAGTAAATTCACCTATACAGCTACCAATTGTCTAATACATGTCTACCACCAAGGATTTTGATTAAAGCGCGAAGCACTTTTATTGTTGTTAGTATAAGCACCAACAATGCGATTATAACAAATTTTATTCTTTTTGCAAGTTTTTGGAAGTGGCGACAGTTTGAAATTCAGATAAAAGGCTTACTGGTCGCATAATCTGACCAGTTTTGTTTTCAATACCGTAACTTTTGGCCACTAATTCAGTACAATAGAGTGAATCATCAGAAGTATCCTCAAAATCAAAATCATATGGCTTACCAAGATATTGCTTAGCTTTATCTATAGCTAGAGCGGATTTAAGTGGATCTTCCGATCTGGCCAAAGCAAATGTTTCATAATGAGAAATCAAATCAGCCATTTTTTCGACAACTACACCGTTTTTAGTTGCATGGATCAGCTCGCCACCGCCTAGATAGAGCATGGCATGTGTTAACTTAGAACCATCAGTATCAATAGCAATGCTACTAAGCTCATCTAAATTTCCAACTAGAACCACATCACCTGGCTTAACTTTAGTTAAAAGAGTCTCTATATCTTCCGGTAATAATTTGTACTTTGTCTTTATTTCAATGGATCCTAAACCAGCTAAGACTTCTTTCTTAAGACCTTTCAAAGAATCTCTGCTAATACCAAAAACTCTCTCTAAACCATTAATGCCATTAGCTTCAGTTAAATTATTTACTTGTTGCAATTGCTCATTTTTGTCGCCCATCATTTAAAAGTTAAAAAAACACTAGTCTTTCCGTTCCAAAACTACCAAAGCTTCAATATGTGGAGTTCTGGGGAAAAAATTATAAAGTTTGATAAACTTCAATTCGTAAGCCGATTCTAGCTCAGCAATATCGCGAGCTTGCGTGCTCAAATTGCAAGAAAGGTAAATGATCCGAACTGGTCGTTCCGCTAGCAACTTTTCAACTACCTTCTTGTGCATTCCGGCTCTAGGTGGATCAACGATTATGATGCGCTCGTTCGTGATCAATTCTGTGATTTTCTCTGCTGGCAAACAAGTTGCTTCAGCATGATCGATCTGATTCATGGCGATATTAGCTTTAGCATATTCGATTGCCTGCTCATTGTTGTCTACTAAATAAAGTTTGCGGCAATTAGGGGCCAAAGGAAGACCGATCGCGCCCACTCCACAATAGAAATCGACTAATTCCAGATTTGGATCTAAAAACTGAGCGATGTCGGCTAGGGCTAAATTAAACAAAGGAATATTTACCTGGAAAAAACTTAATAAACCGAATTTAAGCTCAGCGTCCATTAGCTTCGTGATCAAAAAATTTTGACCAACGCTAGCGTATAACTTAGTAGGTACTGATGCGGGGCTTTTGGGAGTAGAGTAATAGATTTCATAGCCCAAACATGTTTCTGATAAGCTAAAAGTATCCGCAAAAGCAGTAACAAGCCTTTCAGTAATAAGCTCATCATTAACAAAAAGGGCAAAAATTGTTTGCCCAAGACCATTACTACGAATAATTAAGCTCTTCAGATTTTCAGCTAAGATTTGATTGGCTCTCAATAAATCCAAAACAATAAATGCCACCTCATTGATTCCAAGTTCAGAAAGCAAACAGCCATCTAGCAGGGGCAATTTTTTCTTGGATCCACGCTTGTAAAAAGCTAAGGAAAGCTCTCCAGCTTCATTTTCCGTAAAACTATACTCAATCTTATTACGATAAGCTAAATCTGGCTCTTCACTATGTGCAATTGGGATATTTGCCGGCAGACCAACTAGTTTACCATATGCCTCCTTGGCAATTTCTACTTTCCAGAAATTCTCTGACTGCCAATCCAAGATCTGCCAGGGGCTACAAGTCAAAAAATGCTCTTCTAAGGGCTCAATTCTATTTGGTGATTTCTCGATAACATTTTCAGCTATGCCTTCGAAATGGGTCTTATGCACTTTAGTAATAAAAAACTCTACCACCTCATCCGGCAATGCATTTCGCAAAAAAGTGGCTTTACCTTCGTGATCATGCCCCAAACCGCAACCACCGAAAACCAATTTCTTGATTTTAGTGGTTTTTAGAGGCTGCAATTTTTTGGGCTGATCCATTATTTCCTATTACTTACTAAAAGTTCTAATTATTCGGCTACTTTCAAACTTGCGTCCAAAATAGCTTTAAGCTGATCGAAACTGCGTGGATTTTCACCAATTACTTGACCATTAACAATCAGAGTAGGTGTACTGTTTAAGCCTAGTTTTTGGGCGATTTTCAGATCCTCACGAATGCGCGCTTCTACTTCTTTACTATCAAAATCAGCTAGGAACTGCTCAGTATCCAATGATAACTCTTCGGCATATGTAACAAATAATTTCTTGGCTTCTGGCTCATTGGACCAAGCAAACTGGTTTTCGAATAACTTATCATGCATTTCCCAGAACTTACCTTGGCGTGCTGCAGCCTCACTAGCTTTAGCTGCTGGAAGAGCATTGGGATGAATACTAATCAAAGGAAAATGACGATAGACGAATTTCACACGGTCGCCGTAGCTCGTATGAGCCTCTTTCATGAGTTGTTGCATGAATCCACAAGCAGGACACTGAAAATCAGCATATTCATATACTAGAACCTTAGCACCTTCTTGGCCTTTAGAGTGCTCACCAGGTCGCAGAACATTAGGATCTACCGACTGACCGCAGCCAGTTATGATGAGAGTAAATAGAGCTACTAGGGCAATAAATTTTGATTTGAGCATTTATTTAAAATTAAATGTAGATAGATTTTAGCAGACTTTCTAGTAAACCCAAGGGTAATATTCTGGCTCATCATCTCTTTGGGCTAATTCAATCTTTTTAATCTCACTTTTAAGGTTATTGATTAGATTTGCCATGACAACTTTGTCAGAAATTGTATAGAGATACTCACCAAGATAAACGATCCTGTTGATGTGTTTTTGGTAAGAATCAGGCTCGGAAACATTTTGGAAATGGCTAAGTTTGCCTTTAAGTTCAAAACCATCTTTGACGCTTACATCGTAAACGAAGGCAAATTGACCAGTTTGTTCACCATAAGGTGGGAATTCTGTTTTCTGAGCTTGCTTTTGAGCTGCTGTCAATTCATGCAAACTGACTGGAATAGCCATCAATGCTTTACCGTTCTCACCTTTACCTGGAGCAAAAAGCAAGGCTTTG
Organism: uncultured Candidatus Peribacteria bacterium; assembly: GCA_964640445.1. GTDB lineage: Bacteria > Patescibacteriota > Gracilibacteria > UBA1369 > UM-FILTER-41-14 > CAZXGE01. The sequence continues at coordinate 5,434 of CAZXGE010000028.1, read as the reverse complement.
TGATTGTAAGAAACTGGTGTCGAAGTACCACGATCACCAATGATTAATTTGTGTAACTCTTTAGGGTTATTGACATCTGTAACATCAAAAATTGCTAATTTGACACCATGGTACCAAGCAAAGTTTTCGTTTGTAACTGACTCTTCTGTATCTAGCCCAAACCCGATGATGTGATTTTGGTCAAGCGGATGGAGATAATCACTGAATCCAGGTATTTTCAATTCACCCAAAACTTTGGGGTTTTGGGGATCTGCTAAACCAATTACAAATAATGGATCGATTTTTTTGAATGTGACTACATATGCTTTCTCACCAGCAAAGCGAACGCCATGTAAATCCTCGTTAACACCTAAGTCGCTTAATTTGCCTACTTGCTTCATGTTTTCGTCCAACACAAACAACTGTGATTTTGACTTTTCACCAACTGCTTCTGAGCCGTTCCACCAACTGGTGCCATAGTTGTGAGTCACAACACGGAAATAGCCATTGTACTCATCCATAGCAAATTGGTTGAAAATATCACCTTCGACAATACCGTTGCCTTTGTAATTAATTCGATTACCGATCAAGTTAAATTTGTGGATATAAGTTTTCGTGGGGGCAGGATAGTAGGAGTACCAATTATTTGTCGATTCGGCAAAATACAAATTGCGTTTGGAAGCATAAACTTGGCCACTGTAGCCTAAAATCGTTTCATTTTCGACTTTGCCGGATTTGGACAATGGTATAGCGCTTATGACTGTGTAATTCGCGGCCGTGCCACCGGGGTGATACAACACATCGCCACATCCAGCTACCGATTTGGCAGATGCATCACTTGTATCAGAAAATTCAGGTAACAAACTAGCTGGTTCAGCTTTAGTATCAGAGCGTAAAATACCGAATCCGTAATTGCCTTGGTTGGAGACAACATAGACATGATCGCCAATTTTACGAGTAGTGTTGAGATCACCTTCGACTGTCACCGTTCTTTCGCTAACAGGCTTTTCTTTGTTTTCAGTGTTAATAATAACTACTTTGGTCAAAGATTTTGTTGGGTTGAATGGAGGGTAAATGGCAATTTTACTATTTAATGCCTGATCAGATGTTGTTGGCTGATTATAGCCTGAAACAGCGATTTCATAACTGCGACCAATCACAACAACCTTGTCGGCGTCCAAATACATATCGCTAGGTGTGAAATTTTTATCGGCAAAATCAAAAGCTGAAAGTTCACGCATTTCTGTAGCTGGATAAGCTTTGACAATACGAATGCTCCCACCCTTTAAAATATAGATATATTGTCCGTCGTTTTTGACAATATCAGCTTCATCTACGCCCTCAACTTGGACATTTGTCGAAGAGAAATCTGTAGCAGCTTCATTTGTTCCGGATGAAGTAGGTGCGGAATCACCAGTCGATTCTGCCTGTGCATCTACTACCTCCATATTTACACCTTCAACTGACTTAAACAAATACACACGCTCAGCGTTGACCTTTTCACCAGCTTCAAGTAGATATCCCTTAAGATCGGTACAGCTTGTGAAATTTTTATACTCTGGACTAACGGTATCGAATGCGGTCTTTGATTTACTAATGTTATCGAAAGTATTGGTAGTTTCTGTTTCGCGCTTAGTTAATAATCGCCAAGCGATTTCAGCCATCTGGGCCCGTGCCAAATTTTGGTCGAAAGCTTGAATTTCACCAGGAATTGCTTTTTTAGCCTCCAAAGCTTTGACATATTTTTCGAACCAATAATCACTTGCACCCTCTTTTGGCTCCAATTCAAAAACTTGTGCCACCATTTTGGCTGCTTCGGCAAAATTAATCGACTTACCAGGGCCGAAATTACCGTCTGGATAGCCGGCTACATAACCTTTTTCCGTGGCAAAACAAACATATTTGGCAAACCAGTCATTAGCTTTGACATCCGGATAACAACTTTTGCCAGCAGGCAATGCTTGCTCTTTATTTTTGAATTCCAACAATAGCTTCAAGAATTCAGCACGATTGATTTCAGCATCCGGCTTGAACTTTAGCCCTTCATAGCCTTCAACTATATTCATTGACTTTAGATATTGAATCGCCGTGAAATTAGGATGTCCTTCAGGCACATCACGAAATGTTGATGGCAATGGCGACAAAGCTAAGCTAGCTGAACCATTAGCAACCAACAATAAACCTAACAAACTTACCGATAACCACTTATTTAGTAGACGAAACTTTTTGCTCAGCATAAATAGATTTTTTAAATGCACTAGATTATACGACTGAGTTGATCAAATATTTCAAGCTATTGATATTGACATAAATTATAGATGGACAAATTTGCTGATACTAATTGATAAAAACTGGGTTTGAAAATTTTGACTTGGGATTTTAGGAAATTTTTAAGATAAATTTAACTTTTCTTAAAGTGAGCTAGTTATGATGAAGAAAAAGCTAACTTGCCAACCCACATGAACCTAAAAAACTTAATCTTCGATCTGATTGCTACGAATAAGTGCTTAATCTGCCGAAAAAATACTACAAACGGCAAGCAAGTTTGTACGGAATGTCATTTGGAAATTACCAATAACTTAAAACCGAAAATCGGCTTTCTACCTGTCTTAGCTGGTACGGTGGTTGGACCAGAACAAAGCGCAGAGATACCCGTGCTTTATGGCTCTAGATACAAAGGTAATCCCAAATTAGGCCAAGCCATCCGCAATTTAAAATTTCGCAATCGAAAATATTTGGCTGGCTATTTGGCTAAAATTTACTATGAAATATTATATCAACTTTGCCCAATGCTAATTGCTACCGAGTCGATTTCGGTTCTGCCTGTACCTATCCATTACCTAAAAAAATGTACGCGCGGGTATAACCCCATTGAGCTAAACGCTAGATATTTAGCCAAATTTTGCCAGCTAGACCTTTGTTTAGCCGTAGCTAAAACTCGCTATACGAAAGAGCAAATTACATTAAAAAGATCAGATCGAAATGATAATTTGCAGGCATCCTTTGCGCTAACCAAAAAGCCTAAAAAGCCGCCCGACTACTTGCTGATCCTGGATGATGTTGTCACTACCGGAGCAACAATCAGAGAGCTAATTAGCTGCCTAAAACCTTGGATCACAGACATTGAACGCCGAGCGATAGTGCTTTGTTTGGTTCGTTAAAACCAAGACTTAATCAAGTTAACATCTGGTAAATGCGAATCATTGACCAGTGGTGTTTCGACCAAAATTGGCTTCCCGTGTTTGGTGGCTAATCTGGCAAAATGCTTGAGTCCAGTCTCGCCGATTTGTCCTTGGCCAATATTTTCGTGGCGGTCTTTGCGTGAAGCCAACGGTGCCTTGGAATCGTTAAAATGGAAACAGACAACCTGATTGAGACCAATAGTTTGCTCAAGTGTTTGGAAAAAAGCATCTACTTGTGAAACCTCTCTCAAATCATAACCAGCGGCAAAAGCGTGGCAACTGTCGATGCAAACTTTGAGATAATCATCGTTTAATTCTTCGAGCAGGGCTTTGATTTCCAAAAGATCTGATCCCATTTCCGTACCTTGGCCGGCACAATTCTCTAATAGCAACGGTACATTGGCTGCTCTGGCTAACTTGAGGACTTCCTTGAGATTTTCTACCAAATAAGCAAAAGCTTGCGGACGATCTAGGTCTAAAAATTTACCAACATGATAAACCAAGCCGGAGCCTCCCAATCGTCCTAACTTCTCGAAATCATCGGCAATATTCGCTAATTGCCAATTGTCTTTGCTATCAATTTTTTTGGCAAAATTAAGCAAATAAGAGGAATGAGCCACAACAAATGCAATTTCGTGGTCGATTAAAGCTTGTTTATAAGCAGCGACATCTTCAGCGCTAAGTTCTTTGGCACGACCACCGCGAGGACTTTTGATAAAAATTTGCATGGCATTGCAATCCAGTTCAGTGCGACTCTGGGCTGCGGCATGGGCAAAACCTTTAGCAATCGACATGTGTGCGCCCAGGATTGGTTTCATAGGTAATTTAGCTATAAATTGTTCTTCACTAACTACGGAGCTCTGACAGACAGAAATATAACATTGAAAGTTAAGTAACCACAATGTTAAGCTTTGGGCAGAAAAACCTGATTAGCAACTACGATGAAAATGACTAAAAAAATTGCGATTGTCCATGATTATTTCCTCAAATTTGGTGGTGCTGAGCGTGTGGTTAAGAGCTTAATGACTATGTATCCCGAGGCTGACTTGTTTACACTTATTTATGATGAAAAGCTTGTAAATAATGAATTACCTGGGCGTAAAGTTGTAGGTTCTTTTATTCAGAGTTGGCCAAATTTTGTCAGAAAACGATATCGCTTATTTTTTCCGTTATTAAGAAAAGCGATTGAAGCTTTCGACTTTAGCGAGTATGACTTGGTGATTTCTTCGTCTAGTGCTTTTAGCCATGGTGTAATCACAAATCTTCAAACGAAACATATTTGCTATTATCACTCACCTACTCGCTATCTTTGGGATTGGCATTTTAACTATCTGGCTGAGCAAAGTCGCTTTGGACTTGTAAGAGCGGTTCTAGCTTGGCTTTTGTCCAAACAGCGGGTTTGGGATTTCTTAGCTGCCAAAAGGCCGGAAATCGTGCTGGCAAATTCTGAATATATCAAGAAAAGAATTGAAAAATTTTACCGCCGTACAGATGCAAAGGTTATTTATCCGCCAGTGACAGTTTCTGACTTTAATATCAGCAAAGCTCATGACGACTATTATCTTTATATTGGAACTTTATCACCATATAAAAATGTCGAATTGGCAATCAAGATGTTCAACCAAAATGGTAAGAAATTTAAGATCATTGGCGAGGGCAAAGATTTCGATCGGCTTCAACAAATGGCTCGACCCAACATTGAGTTTTTGGGTAATGTGAAAGATGCGGACAAAAAGCATTATCTAGCTAAATGCAAAGGTTTTATCTTCCCTGGAATTGAGGATTTTGGCATCGCTATTGTGGAGGCAATGGCTTGTGGTAAGCCCGTACTGGCCTATGGTGAAGGAGGGACCAGCGAAACCGTAATTGACGGCCAGACTGGCGTTTTGTTTAATGAAACCAGCCTATCCGGAATTAGCGCCGGTTTCGATCGCCTAGAGGCAATTTATCCGGAGCTAATCCCTGAAACGATTAGAAAGCAAGCTGAGAAATTTAGCGAGGAAAATTTTCAGGAGAGGGTACGGAGGGAGGTTGAGGGGTAGGGAGGAATTATGCAGCTTCCTTTCGTTCAACTTCGGAAGCTGCTAGGGCATCGATCTCGGTTTGGAAATAAAGGCCAGCACCAATTATACCGAGCCCATTAAGTAACAATGCGTACCCATTGTTATGATATGCTGTCTCAGCAAATGGCAGTTCAATTCTATCTAGCTTAATTCCTTGTGGATGATTAACAAGATCATCAGTTAATGATAGTACTATTTTTTCTTGTGAAA
>CAZXGE010000027.1:0-9966 GCA_964640445.1 uncultured Candidatus Peribacteria bacterium | reverse complement strand
GTCGGCCGCGCTACGACGAACGAGCGGCTGGAGCCAACATTGGCAACCCAAACCCCTCATACAATGATGGAAACACAAAGACGGCAGCATCGCGATAAAGCCGCTCCAAATCCTCATCCTTCAGATAACCATGCATTATGATATGTTTTTGGGCTAAATCTGCACTTAATGCCTCTTCGAGAGCTGAACTCTCCCAGCCAGCACCACCAACAATATTTAATTTCAACTGAGTGAAACGAGGCTCATTAGCTATTAAACTCAAAAAAACCCTAACCAATTGGGCTAAATTTTTGCGCGGTATCAATGTGCCTACCGCCAAAATCTGCTGATTATCTTTTTCCACTTCCATTTTGATAGCCTTTTCTTCGGCGAAAGTTAAACCAGGATGGGCTCTAAAAATTCGATTTTTGGAAAGCTTCGGAAATTTAGCCAACAAATCGTTTTTCGTATTATCCGAAACCGTAATAAACTTAACTGTTTTAATTCTGGCTAAAATTGGCAAGGTAATTCTTTCAATTAAATTAGCCTTAGTGTTATGCTCTTTGGGAAAGAGAAAAGTGATCAAATCATGGACCACAACCCAAATGTCAGCCTCTTCAAACGAAGACAACAAACAGGGCCAGATAAAACTTGTTGTAGAGACTAAGCGACAATTCAAATAACCTCTTCGGATCCTATTCATAGCCCGAAAGTGCCAAAGTAAACCTTTACCCGGGATTGTCACAGCCGAAAATTTCTCAGACAATTTTAACAAATCTTGGCAATCTAAATTTTGTTCAGACTCAATCAATAAAAAAACTTTACTCACTCTTGGATCAGTCACCAAAGCTCTAAGTAAAAATTCAGTATAAACCCCTTTACCTCCTCGCTTAGGCGCAAGCGCCTCTCTGGCATCAACCACAAATTGCATGAACTGAAATTAATCTTTCTGTTAGTTTAGGCGCTTTAAATCAGCTTGCCAAGAAAAACTAATGTTGACAGTAGTAATTCTTGCTATTTAGAGTAGAAATGCTAGTTTAAATTATCGTTACTCAAATTGGCTTCGACTATGGATAAATTCAAAACAAATTTACTAGCCAAATCCGTACCGGAACAGATCTATCTTGCCGCTAGTCTTTTGGCTTTTGCTTCTGTTTTTCTACCTTGGTTTTCAGACTCGGACCGTTTTACGCAAGGTACGACTTTTTTGGGCTTAACAGGACCTACCGCATTTATTGGCTTGTCTCTGATGTTGCTCAACGGTGCAGCTGCATTTCAAGAACTATACGGACTCTACAAACCAGGTTATGTGTTTGGTAAAATTATTGCTGATTTCCTCTATAAATTTACTGGTTTTATCAATTTATATCTGGTAGGAATTGCCATTTCTGTTTTTTCACATCCGGCAACTGCTACCAATCTTTTAGCTAAGCATTTACTCTGGGGCAACTACATCGCCGTAGCCTCAGGCTTATTATTAATATCTGGATTATTAATCAATAAAAAAGATCTACAAACGCGATCCGCCAAAGAAGCCAGACATTCCTATACAGTTGACCTAAGTAACGATGAAACACACACAATCGAACGCAAACATCGCACAATTAACGAAGCTGATAGTCTTGCCGAATATGATTTTAATTACGGCGAAATCGAAATAGAACCCGACTCTCAAGCCATAAAACACACACCAATTGCTGAAATTACGAGTACCAAAACCAGTGGTGACACTTCCTTGCGCAAACAATGGCAAAGCCAACAAGATCTTGCGCAAAAGATTGACCAAAAGGAAGAAACTAATCTATTCTAGATTTAACATAATTACAATTTTTGCATGTCCAGCACAGAAACCACAACAGCAACAGAAATTAGCGACTCAACGATTGTCTTTTTCTGTAAAGACTGCAAAGCGGTAGTTAATGCTCAGCGCATTTCCCCGAACAAATACGCCTATAAATGCCCTGAATGTAACAGCATCAAAGTTGCTTTTGGTACGATGAGAAGTATAAAAGAATTTTATCTGCGCAAGTAAAATCGAAAAAGTACAGGTGAAAAAAATAATTTCTATTGACGGTGAGCGAAGACTCACCTAGTATTGGGTTAATATAAATAATTCAAACAAAATGACAAAAGCAAAAGACACCAACAAAGAACTTGAGAGCCTTAAACTCAAGAAACTAGAAGCTGTCAAAATGGCCATGAGCCAAATTCGGAAAAATTTTGGCGACGGCGCGATTATGAAACTGGGTGAAAGACAAAATGTAGCTATTGCTACTATCCCCACTGGCTCACTATCACTCGATATTGCTGTTGGTGGTGGTATACCCAAGGGCAGAATCACTGAAATTTATGGCCCAGAAAGTTCAGGGAAAACCACACTTACACTTCATATTATTGCCGAATGCCAAAGGCAAGGTGGCACAGCTGCCTTCGTCGACGCCGAACATGCACTAGATCCAGAATATGCTAGAAAGATCGGGGTCAATATCGATGAACTACTAATCTCACAACCTGATAATGGCGAGCAAGCACTCGAGATCGTCGATACCCTTGTGCGTTCCAACTCTGTCGATCTCATCATCGTCGATTCTGTAGCAGCACTTACTCCTAGAGCGGAAATTGAAGGCGACATGGGCGATTCACACATGGGTCTTCAAGCTCGTTTAATGAGCCAAGCTTTACGCAAAATCACTGCTAGCGTTAGTAAATCTAATGCTGCCGTCATCTTTATCAATCAATTACGCATGAAGATCGGTGTCATGTTTGGCAATCCCGAAACAACTACAGGCGGTAATGCACTCAAATTCTACTCCTCCCTGCGCCTAGAAATCCGTAGCTCAGGTCGGATCGAACAAACTATCGATGGTAACAAAGAGCGCATCGGTAATCGTGTCACTGTTAAAGTCGTGAAAAACAAAATTGCTCCACCTTTCAAAGTTGCTGAATTTGATATCATTTTCAATGAAGGTATCTCTTATGAAGGTGACTTATTGGACTTGGCTGCCAAACACAGTGTCGTTCGCAAAGCTGGCGCCTTCTACTCTTACAATGAACAAGTGATCGGCCAAGGTCGTGACAATGCCAGACAATTCCTCAAAAACAACAAAGAAATCACCAATGCTATCAGCGAGGAGGTCAAGAAAGCTGGTGCACAACTAGCCAGTGTAGCTGTAAGTGCTGACTTGCCGGACATGGAAGATGCAGGCGAAGTTGCTGAGGAATTCTAGGCTAACAATCTATGCAAAATCCACAAATACCCCTGGAAGAGCTTAAAAGCAAACTTCTCCAGAAAGCATACGGCTACCTAGCCACTAGAGACCATACCAGCTTAGAAATATACAAAAAACTGAATCAATACCAGCTAAGATCCAATAAGGAGTCGGAAAGTGGGCAAGCTAACGACACAGAAACGCTGATCAGGGAAGTGATTCAGGAACTAAAAGCTAAAAAATATATTTCTAATGAAAAATTTGCGGATAAATACATCCAATCGGCACTCCAAAGCGGCAAAGGCCCTCTTCTAATCCAGAGAGGGCTTTTAGCCAAAGGTATCACCGGCGAACTATGGCTCAATGCTTGGAGCAAACACGAAACCGAAGAACTACCCGCCTGCGAAATGGCCTTGGACAAGTGGCTTAGTCATAAAATCAACAAACACAAACTCGATATAAAAATGAGAATTAAAGCGCAGCGCTTTCTGCTGAGTCGCGGCTTCCATAGTTATATTATTCACGAATCGCTTGCCAAATTAATTGAGAATTGCTATTCTTAAGTTGAAATAAATTTTATGCGTTAGCTTTGAACAAGAGTTTAATTATAAGCTCTTGTGTTTTTTAATCTTTTTATACTATGCAAAGTCACTTTCTCGCAGCTGTAAACCAGCTCTGTGCCGAAAAAAATCTTCCCAAAGAATCAGTAATGGAAATTGTTAAGGCGGCGCTGAAAGCTGCATTCAAGAAAGACTTTGGTCATTTAGATGAAGAAATCGAAGTCGAAATCAGTGAAAATATTGATGCCTATGTAATTTATGTTTTGAAAGAAGTTACTGACGATGTTGAAGACGAAGAATACGAAATCAGCGTTAAAGATGCTAAGAAGTATAAAAAAGATGCGAAAGTTGGTGATACTGTCCGCATCGATGTGACACCGACCAGCTTTGGTCGTATTGCCGCTCAAGCTGCTAAACAAGTCATTATTCAACAATTACAGGAAGTTGAACGCGAACTAATGTACGAAATGTTCAAAGATCGCGAAAATGAACTGATCAACGCCTTGGTTCATCGTGTCCAAGACGACATCGTCTATATCGACCTGGGTAAAATCACAGTCATTCTACCAAAAGAACACAGAATCCCTGGCGAACGCTACTATGCTGGTCAGCGTGTAAAGTTGTACCTAGATAAAGTTATTAAAACTTCGAAAGGTCCACAGTTATTGATCTCTCGCACTCACCCTGATTTGGTTCGCAAATTAATGGAGTTAGAAATTCCGGAAATTCAATCTGGTGTAGTGGAAATCAAAAATATCGCTCGTGACGCTGGTGTACGGACTAAGCTTACAGTAAAATCCAACGACGATAAAATTGATCCGATTGGTGCCTGTGTTGGCCAAAAAGGTGCTCGGATTCAAAATGTTATGGATGAGCTTTTTGGTGAAAGAATCGACATTATCTATCACTCTGACAAACCAGAAGAATTATTACGCAAGGCACTATCCCCTGCTGAAATTGTTTATGTAGATTTAGATCTAGAAGCTCGACACGCTCGGGTTTATGTTGAAGAAGATCAGCGTCCTTTGGCCATTGGTAGTCGCGGCCAAAATGTACGACTAGCTTCTAAATTAACAGAACTGATTATTGATATTCTCAATGCTTCCGAACTTACCGAGGAGCAACTAGAGAAAGCTCGCACAAGCAAAGCTCAAGAAATGAATCAAGAAATTAAAAAAGGCAAAAAAGCTCAAGAATTAGCGGCGCAAATCCATGAGCTGGCAATTGATGAAAAATATCTAAATGCTTTAGAAGCAGCAGGTCTTACACTTATTGACCAGCTTAAAGGCTTATCGGCTAAAGATTTGGCAACAATCGACGGCATCGACATCGAAGGTGGCGAAATGATTCAAAATGCTATAAAAGATCGTGCTTAAAGACTAGCATTTGATCGTGATTTGCTGTATAATGAGAGGATTATTTAAGGATTTATGGACAATAATTTTTCTGGAAATCAAAGCACAGGCACGGGCAATCAAGGTATGATGAGCCAAGTCGGGCAAATCAACCAAGAATTCAAGGAGCGTGATATCGCTCAAAAAGCACAAAGTATTGGCTTTGGCTATGTAGATATCGCCAAACAGCCGATCAACCCCGATGTATTTGACTATATCAGCTTTGATGACTGTCAAAGACTTAAGGTTTTGCCGTTCATGATTCTCGGTGACAAACTAAGTGTTGCCATGTTTGACAACCAAAATCCAGAACTACTGAATTTGCTGAAAAACTTAGTCCAAACTCGCTACCTACAAATCCTCCCCTACTTAGCGAGTATTGAAGGAATAGACAAAGCACTAGAACCATTCTCAAACCGTTATACCGCACAGACACCTAGCCCAACAGAGCCCCCGGCGAGTAGTGAGCAAAGCCAAAATCAAAATTTCGAAGCCAAAATTGCTTACTTAAAACAACTAGGTGACAAACTGCACAAACTCGGCGAATCGCAAGAAGGTTTAAGCGAACTGGAGCAAGGAGCATTAGTAACCGAAGCTTCTGATATCCATTTTCAACCTAGCGCCAGCAATACGAGTGTACGCTTTCGCATTGATGGAGTACTAAAAACTATCACTGAGCTCGACAACAAAGTTTACAGTTTTTTTGCCACTCAACTGAAACATAAAGCTGGCATGAAAATTAATGTCAACGATGTACCGCAAGATGGTCGCTACTCATTTAGCTACGAAAATCGACAAGTTGACATCCGTGTCTCTAGCTTACCAACCGAATTTGGTGACAGTATGGTCCTCAGGATTTTGGACAACCAAAATGTCGATTTGGACTTAATAAAACTAGGCTATACCGATCCAACATTGAGCTTGCTACTTAATGCCCAAGAGCTTTCTCAAGGTATGATCATGGTGACTGGCCCTACTGGATCGGGTAAGTCGACCACACTATACACACTACTGAAAAATTTCAACGACGAGGAAAGTAAAGTGATCACACTAGAAGATCCCGTGGAATATAAAATCCCCGGTGTTGTGCAAAGTCCGATCAAAAAAGATGCTGGCTACACATTCGCCAAGGGGCTAGAAGCAATTCTCAGACAAGATCCCGATGTCATCATGGTTGGTGAAATTCGTGATGAAAATACAGCCGAAACTGCGGCTCAAGCTGCACTTACTGGTCATGTAGTATTGTGTACCTTACACACAAACAACGCACTAGAAGCCCTACCTCGTTTCATCAACATGGGCGTTAAGCCATACATTGCTGCTCCCGCACTCAACATCGTTGTTGCGCAAAGGCTGGTGAGAAAATTGTGTGACTGCAAGCAACACAACCCGAACCTTAGCCCTGATGAGCTTCAATTCCTACAAAAAGAACTAGGTACCGATCTCGATTTGGGACAGATTGCTCAACCAACCGGCTGTGATAAATGTCACAACACAGGCTTCAAAGGTAGAATTGTCATTGCTGAAGGCTTCAAAATCAATGACGAACTGGAAGATATGATCTTATCCGAAGCTCCATTAAGTGCTATTAAGCAAGTACTAGTTGAAAAAATGGGTATGCAAACTATGCTCAAGGATGGTCTCAAAAAAGTTCTAGCCGGCTTAACTACTGTCAAAGAAATTAAGCGCGTTGCTACTCTTTAGGGAGAAATTGCCGGTTTGATCACGAACAACAAACCCTAGTAGCTGCAAATAAGACATTAAACTAATTATCTGCTCGGCTCTTGTTGGCGCATAGCCAATTAAGGCATCAATGCTTTTCCTGCTTTTAGCTAGATCAGCCAAGATAAGCTTGGCTTCGATTTCTAGACTTTCTGTGGCCAAATATCTAACTAATTCTATTGGCATTTTTCGTGAGCTCGTCTGGGTGAGTTTGGGCAAATCCAGCTCAGTTAAAATAGTATCGGGATTCAGATACAGTTTAGCAATCTGAAGCGCAATAAGTTTATTAGTACCAGCTGAAAGTGGATCGTCCAAACGCCCAGGGACAGCTACGATCATTTTGGAATAGTCGTGAAAAGCAATATTTGCCGTGATTAAAGCTCCCGACTTCTCTGGTGCTTCGACCACAAATAAAACCTTAGACAAGGCAGCCACCAAACGATTACGCTCGGGAAAACTATACAATGTGGCAGCAAAATCCGGAAAATACTCACTGACAACTAAACCTCTTTCAGTGAATTTCTGGAAATCAGCACGGTGCGACTTGGGATAGACATTAGCCAAACCAGAACCCAAAACAGTGACGGTCGGGATCCCGAGACGATCAGCTTCCCGAAGTGCTAAAATATCAATACCATAAGCGCCACCGCTTACCACAGCTAAAGCTTCCGAAGCGGGCAAATTACTAAGGAATTGACTCAAAATCTGCCGACCGTAATGACTAGGCTTTCTCGTCCCAACTATACCGATTTTTTCGCTACGATTTAAGACGGCAAGTTCGCCTCTGTAATAAATTAATGGCGGTGGCTTAGGTCGAATTGATTGCAAAAATTCAATTGGAAAAACAGGATCCAAGGCTTCCAAAACACCGATTTTATTTGTACAAAATATTTGATCGATCTTTGCTGTGTTGACTTTGATAATTTCAGTGCGTAGCTGCAAGTATCGCTCCTCCGATAAGAGTGGTGCAAACTGCTCTAAAAGCAAACTAGGATGGACAAAAAACTGCTCTGGTTCAAGACTAGATTTGGCAATTTTGTGCAGCAAGGCTCTAGTCATACTTGGCAAACTATGCAAATAAACCAAAAATCTAAGTCTATTGCTACTAAATGCTGGACTTGGTGGTTCGTGCGACATAAATTAAAGCTAGAAATTGGAGTTCTCAGAAACTCTGTAGTTCTAGCTTACACCTGTGACTTTAAGAAAACTTAAATTTTTCTTAAAATTCAATTTGGCCCGTAGCTGTTATTTCACCCATTAATTTGGCATTGATACCAAGCTTGGTCAGTTCAGCCAACAAAGGCTCTACTGTGGCTGGATCGACAACCAAAGTCATAGCGATACCCATATTGAAAGTTCGGTATGCCTCTTCTCTTGCGATCCCACCTAGTTCAACTATTTTTTGCATAAAAGCTGGTGGTTCCAACAAATCAGTAAATTTAGCCCCTAGGGTTTCATCATGCTTCAAGATTCTTTCAAAATTACCGGCCAAACCGCCACCGGTGATGTGAGCAATACCACGAATATTCAGTTTTCTAGCCTCACCATGTCGGCCTAAAATCTGCAAAAGATCGTTGTGGTAAATCCTCGAGGGAGTCAAAACAGTTTTGCCCCAACTAACACCATTTTCGTAAATCTGATCAAACCAATTTTCACCCAAAGCATTTTTCAAAACATAGCGCACCAAGCTAAAGCCATTGGAGCGGAATCCCGGATCGGGCAAGCCAATAATCTGATCACCAACCTGCACATCTTTACCGGTAATTACTTTGTCTTTCGCCACAATCCCCAACGCCGATGCGTTCCAAATATAGCCGTTGACCAGTGTATTCATTTCCGCAATTTCGCCACCAGGAATCACAATTTTTTGCTCACGACAAGCAGCCGCTAATCCATTCATCATTGGCTCGACTACTTCTGGCTTCACTTTATTACAATCGATAGTATTTGTCACAGAAATCACTTCCGCACCTAAACAAATAGCATCATCTACGACCATTGCTAATAGGTCGTACCCCAAAGTCGAGAAATCATTAATGGCTTCCGCAATGGCAATTTTAGTCCCAACACCATCATCATTTTTGACCAAATAATAACCACCGAAATCAAGCAAACCGGCAAATCCTCCGTCCAATCTGACAGGTTCGCCAATCATCCCCGCACGGGCCGAAAATGTGGATTTTGCTGCTTGATAAGCCATGGCAGATGCCTGGTCCCCAGCGTCAATATTAACTCCCGAATCTTTGTATGTAGACATAAAGTAAATATTTAGTGAAACATGCGAGTACTCTGAGGGCTTTGAAAAACGATGTAATTTCAGAGCCCTCGACTGTGTTTATAATCTAACAATCTATCTATAGCAAAGTAAAGTCAAATCCGTATAATATAATTACCCTAAGGAATATCTGAAATTAAGTTTAGGCTATGAAACCCATTCGCATTGCCCTTTTCGCTTCAGGAAGTGGTAGCTTACTGCCTGGCTTCGTTGAGTTGGCTAAAAATGACACTGAGTGCGAAATCGCCTGTCTGGTTTTGAGTAAAGAAACTCCTGCCAGAGCTATTGCCGAACAAGCAAAGATACCGACTTTACTTTTCCCTGAGCCCAATCACGCCCTTATCGCCGAATTGAAAAAACTAGATATTAAACTAATTTGCTTGGCGGGCTATCTAAAAATAATCTCAGCTGAGTTTATTGAAGCATTCGAGCGCATTGGTGGCGTGATCATCAATACCCACCCCGCACTTCTACCTAAATTTGGTGGCAAAGGCATGTATGGTATGCATGTACATAAAAAGGTTTCCGAAGCACAAGAAACGGAAACTGGCTTTACCGTCCATGAAGTCATCGCCGCTGTTGATGAAGGACCGATTATTGCTCAAAAAAGCGCAAAGATAACAGCAGGAAGTCCACCAGAATCGATCAGAGATCAGGTAGTAGCTTTGGAAAAGCTATATTATCCTGATATTGCCTTTAAGTATGCCAAAAACAAATTTGGCCAGCCAGGTAGTTAAACAGGGAAGCTCTCTCCATATAGACTTGCGAAAGACCGATTTGCCCTTTATGATTGAGTTAGTTCAATATTTAGCTGCCAATTATGTCTT
>CAZXGE010000026.1:0-9988 GCA_964640445.1 uncultured Candidatus Peribacteria bacterium | reverse complement strand
CGATTCCAAAAAGTTTTGGTTTTGGGTGTCGAAAAAATGACAGATGCGCCGGTGGCTGAAGTTCAAAAAGATTTAGCTGCGGCCTTGTCTCAAGCTGAGGAAGCATATTTGGGGATGACAATGGCGGATGCGTTTTCCCTTTTAACAACAGCTTATTTAGCAAATTATAAGCACTCAATTGCCAGTTTGGATAGTTGGCCGGCTCAAATGCATGAGTTGGCTTTTTTAGATCAAAAAGCTCATTTTAATAAAAAATTCACAACAGCAGAAATTGCTGCAAGTAGAGAGATTGCACCTAATGTAAGAATGCTTCATGCTGCTCCGGTGAGTGATGGAGTGGCGGCAATTGTTTTGAGTGCGAAGCCAGCGAAAATGGAGGTGTTGGCTGTGGCGTCATGTGTAGATCATCGGTTTGCTTTGAGTGAGCGCGAGGATTTGTTGCAATTCCCAATCTTGTCTCAATGTTGGGTGCAGTTGAGTCAAAAAACGGGCCTGACTTTGGCTGATCTCAATGTATTGGAGCTGCATGATTGTTTTGTGATTGCTCTTGTGCTTGCCTTGGAAAGTTTGGGGTTTGCTCGTCCTGGTGAGGGTGTTGACTTGTTGGTACGGCCGATAGTGAACCCATATGGTGGCTTAAAGGCTGGTGGGCATGCGATTGGTGCGACTGGTGTGAAGCAGATTATTAATTTGTGTCGCTACTTGGAGGCTGAGGGGCAAACTTATGGTTTGGCTGTAAATGTTGGTGGAGTCGGTAGTAACGCGGTTTTGTCTCTAATTCAGCGAGTCCAAAATTAATATTTTAAGTTAATTAAATTTATGTTTGCACCAGCTTACCATCGTTATCAAAAGCAGCAGCTTGTCCCCTATTTGGGCAAAGTAGCTGAAGTGATTTTGGTTGCTGGTCAATTTTGTTTGGTGGAGTTAGATGAGCAAAAAGAGCGTTTACTTGTGCGATCGACTACTAATTTGGCTGCGGGAAGTATTGTTCGGCTTGGGTGTCATTTTTTAGCAGAGCAATCGGAAAAGATGATGCCACTTAATTATTGTTTAGTCGCAATTCTAGATGAATAAACAAAAATTGATTTGTAAGATTGGTGGTAGTGTCTTTACGAATAAGTTTGTAGCTGATTTTTCTGGTGTTTTTACGAGTTTAGCAGAGGCAGAGTGTTTTGTAGATAAGCTGAGTTTGCTTGAGCTCAAAACTAAATTGGCCACATTCGGTAATGAGTTTCCGCTTGTTTTTGGTGCTGGGGTTTTTGGTCATAATTTAGCTAAAAAAGCTAATCTGACCAATCGGGAATATCGTGATTGTGAGCTTGTGCTTGTTGAGCAGATTCAGCAAAATTTGCTGTTTTTGGATAAAATTTTGCAAGAAATTTTTGCGGATTGGCGCGGTGTAATTTTGGTGCCACGATTAGATATTCAAGATGGGAAAGTTCGCGTTGTCTCTGGGGACGAAATTTTGGTGGACTTGGCAAAAAAATCTGGCGCGGATTTAGTTTTGATTGCTAGCGATGTCCCTGGTGTTTATCTTGGTGATGAACTTAAAACAGAATTTAATGTTAGTCAGATTCCGTTATTGTTAGAGCAAATGACGACGATTGAGGATAATCGAATTGATGTTACAGGTGGTATGCTGGGCAAGCTAAATTCTTTGCGTGAATTGGCAGATTCAGTTTTGGTTAGATTTGTTTGAGGGGGCTTGTTTGATAGTTTGCGAAGGTGAAATGTGTGTGCTATATTTCCAGCGTTCTTAGCTCTAATAAAAAATAAAATTATGAATTATAAAAACTTACTGGTGGTCTTAGTTTCTGCGTTTTTGCTGCTTGGCTGTAGTAATGGAAGTCAGTCTGATCAAGGTCAGGAAGGAGAAATTGTTTCGGTCTTGCCAGGGATAGAATTTGGCCAGTTTATGGCAGGTGTGATTTCGGCTTTTCCATTGGAGTATACCGTTAGTAATGAGCAGTATGCTCCGGTTGCTGGTGGTGCCGAGTTTGCCATTAATAAAATAAATCCATGTCCGTTCAATGTTGATAAACCAGTATATGATCCAAAAGTAGATACTCTGTGTGTCACTAGTTTGCGTTTCTGGGAAGAAGATGCGAGTTATGCGGAAGCAATGAAAGAATATTTAGTTGCGGAGACAGCAATAGTTGGTGAGCTCAAAACTGTGGATGGTGGCCAGGTTAGTTATGATCGTGATTATCGCCCAGCTCGTTTTGCTGCTGATGGTTCTAAGTATCTTAGTAAGTTTTTTGTTTATCCTCGTGAGCGCCAAGGTGTAGTTGTGGCAGAAGTTACTTTTGCTGGTTATGATGCTGGTAAAGAGGTCGAGGTGCCAACGGCTCAAGTTGCTGAGAAATTGGCTGAATTTGAAAAAGCATTGTTAGGGCTTTAGCTTTTGATTATAGTCAGGTTATTGAAAAATTAATTTAAATATGGAAATTTTATTAAAGATAAATTATTGGTTCTTTGAATTATTGATCTGGACTATTATTATTCGTGTACTTTTGGATTGGTTTGGCCGCCCACAAAATGCTTTTACGAACTTTGTTTATAGTATTGCTGATCCGATTTTGAATAGTTTTAGAAGATTCAATTTGCGCATTGGTGTGATTGATATTACGCCTGTCGTTGTAATTATTTTGTTAAATATTTTGTCGGGCGTGATTAGATCATTATTGTTAAGTGCATTATGAGTTTGAAATTATATAATTCTTTGGTACAGAATAAGGTTTTGTTTGAGCCGCTAAATGAGCGTGAAGTAGGTATTTATGTTTGTGGTCCTACCGTATACGACAAAGGGCATTTGGGGCATGGGCGGAGCATGGTAGCTTTCGACCTGATTCGCCGTTATTTATTGTTCAAAGGTTATAATGTTAAATTCGTGACCAATTATACGGACATCGATGACAAGATGATTGAGCGAGCCAATTTGCGTGGGATTACAGTTGCGACTTTGGCTGAGGAAATTATCCAACTTTACGAGCGTGATTTTAAGGCCTTAAATATTTTGGCACCGACCGTTCGACCTTTGGCTACGGAATATATTGAGTTGATGCTCCAGATGGTCAGGAAATTAATGGCTGATGATATTGCTTATGAGATTCCTGGTGATGGTATTTATTTTGATATCACTAAGCACAAAGATTATGGCTGTTTGAGTAAGCAAAAACTTTCGGAATTGAAAGCTGGCGCTCGGATCGATGTCGTTGACGAAAAGCGTAATCCTCAGGATTTTGTTTTGTGGAAATATGAAAAACCGAACGAGCCAACTTGGTCTGATTCGCTAGGTGAGATTAAAGCTGGTCGTCCGGGCTGGCATATTGAATGTTCGGCGATGACATTGGCTAATCTAGGCGAAACTTTTGATATTCATGGTGGTGGTGCCGATCTGATTTTTCCGCATCATGAATGTGAAATTGCTCAAAGTGAGATGTTCAATCATAAGCAGTTTGTGCGGTATTGGTTGCACAATGGTTATGTGCGTGTTGATGGTGAAAAAATGTCAAAATCATTAAATAATTTTCAGACATTGGAAGATACGTTCAAGAGTGTCGATCCTCTAGTGGTGCGAATGGCACTGATTACGGTTAATTATCGGCTACCGATAGATTTTAATGAAGAATTGTTGCATCAGGCTGCGCAAAATTTAGCGAAAATTCGTGATTTTGTTGTGCGAGTTGATAATTTTGTGATTAAGGCTGGTGAAGATAGTTTCTTGGACAGTTTGGCTGATTACAATCAGAAATTGATGCAGCATTTGGATGATGATTTGGAAATGTCAAAGGCTTGGGCAGTTATTTTTGAATTGATTGGTGAGGTTAATAAGTTGATGTTGTCTAAAGGTTTGACTGAAAAAGAAAAAGCAGCGATTTTGGCATGGTTTTCTGATGTTGATCGGATTTTTGGTTGTGAGTTTTTGGCGCTGTTGACTACTGATGTACCTAGTGAAGTTTACGCACTTTTGGGGCTAAGGCAGCAAGCTAGAGCAAATTCTGATTATGCTGAGTCTGATCGTTTGCGTGAGCAAATTTTAGCTTTGGGTTACACTGTTTTAGATGGTAAGGATGGCCAGACGCTTAAGAAAGTGTTGCAATAAAGCTTAATAACGCTAAAATCGTACTAAAGTAAATTTGTTTATTATCAAAATTAATTATGGAAAAAGTTTTACTAGCATTACATCTTGTGATTTCGACACTGCTGATTTTGGCGATTTTGACTCAGGCTCGTGGTAGTGGTCTTTCGGCTACATTTGGTGGTACTGGTACTTTCTATGCGGAAAAAAGAGGTCCCGAAAAAGTTTTATACCGAATGACTTTGGTGTTGGTTGTTTTGTTTGTCTTGAGCTCATTGGGTTTCTTGTTCGTTTAGTAGGAAGGATTGTCTTGAAGAATGGTGTAATTTAAGGAGACAAGCGACTTGTGACCGAGGCGTATTGGCTATACGATGAGGAGTAAGTCGTGCAGTCGACACAAAAGTAGATCGTTTTGCAAGACACTCAGTAGGTGTTTTAATTACTAACATCAACTCATGGTTTATAAGGTATTGCGTGGTTATCGACCTTGGGAAAAGTTTTTGACTGTTGGTTTTTTGGCTGTTTTAGCCTTGGGATTGATTTTATTTGTTTTGAAATTAGTTTTTGGTTTTATTTTTGGGTTGTTTAGTAGCGATGTTTATGCGGAAGCGACTTATGGTGATTTGCCACAGGTTAATCCTCTTTATGCCGAGGTTTTGCCTGTGAATCGTGATCTTAGTCGTTTGATTTATGCGGGGCTTGTTCGTTATAATCCCGAAAGTCGTGAATTTGTTCCGGATTTGGCTGATTTTAATGTCAATGCTGAACTTACAGAGTATAGATTTCAACTTAAAGATGGGCTTAAATGGCATGATGGTGAAGCTTTAACAGCAAAAGATGTTGTATTTACCTTTAATGATGTGATCAAAAATCCGAATTTCCCCAATCAAATTTTGGCGCAAGCTTTTGTGGACGCTAGTGTTGAAGCGGTTTCTGAGCGTGAGGTAGTTTTTAAACTAAAGAATCCCAATGCTTACTTTTTGTCTAATTTGATTGTTGGTTTACTCCCCTACCATTTGTTTTCCGAGGTGCCTGTTGCTGAAATTGGTCAGGAATTTGATGATAAATCTTTGGTAGGTGCAGGTCCATTTATGGTTACTGATTTGTTGATCGAAGATGATGCTGGTTATTTGAAATTTGAACTTAAACGCTTTGCGGACTATGTGCATGGGAAGCCTGGTCTGAAGCGGTTTGATTTTTATGTGTTTGCTGACTTGGAAATTTTGCTTAATAATCAAGAGTTGTTTGCGGGCACTGGTGTTATTCCCGATCAGCCTGCGACCAGGTTGTCTGCTGATTTCGAGCGAGCATACTTCAGTTTGCCTCAATATACAGCTTTGTTTTTGAATCAAAGTAATTCGATTTTGGCTACGGAGCGTATGCGTAAAGTTTTGAAAAATTTATTCGATAAAAATTATTTGGCTTCAACACTTAAAAGCAAGCAGGTTATTGCTGGTCCTTATTTTTTCTTGGAAGAGTTGGGTAGTATTCCTGATCGAGCCTTGGTTTTGTTGGTTAAACAGTTAGATAGCTATGGTTGGCGGTTGAATAGTGCCACAGGTATTCGTGAGAATGAGAAAGGCGAAAAATTGAAGTTTATTTTGTTGGCTAAAAATCAAGAGGATCAGGATAAAAATGCAGAGGTTGATATTGTGCTTGAGCATATTGTTGATTCGGCACGGGAAGTGGGTATTTTGATTGAACTAGATCGTGTTGATGCTTCTACATATGCGGCAAAATTGGTAAATAAGAGTTATGACATTGTCTTGGCTGGTCAGGATTTGGGCTATAATTTGGATGCATTTGCTTTTTGGCATTCTAGCCAGACTGGGCCAGAAACAGTTAATTTGTCTAACTTTGCTAATATTTCGGCGGATAAGATTTTGGAGCAATTAAGACGAGAGCCAGACCAAACCAAACAGTTTGAATTGTTGAAGAGATTGAATGAAACTTTGAAAGCTGAGGCACCGGCGATTTTCCTATATACACAAAAATATTTATTTACATTTGACAATAGTCTAAAAAACCGTACTATCTTAGACGCTTATGCCACGATTAGTGATCGCTTTTATGGGGTTCACGAGTGGAAGCGTTGATAACCTCACTAATATATATTTATGCAAGTTGTATTAACTACAGATTTCCCGGGTTTGGGTCGAAAAGGGCGTGTTGTTTCGGTTAAGGCTGGTTATTTCCGTAATTTTTTGATGCCAAGAAGTGTTGCTAAAATTGCTAGTAATGATGATTTGAAAGCATACGAACAAGAAGAAGAACTACGCAATCAAAAACGCCAAGAAATGCTAAATCAAGCTGCTGAATTGTTGGAAAAATTGAATGGTGCAACTGTGGAATTGTCTGGCAAGGCTTCTGCTAAGGGTTCACTTTATGCTCAAATTCACGATTTGGATATTGCTAAAGCTTTGGAAGAGAAATTTACTGTGGCAGTAGAAGCGTCTGATGTTGTTTTGAAAAAACATGTTAAAAAGACTGGTGATTACGAGTTTGCGGTTAGACTATCACCGAATCATGTAGCAATGATGAAGCTTGTGGTTAAAGCCGAAGCTGAATAATTGAAATAATGAGTAAGCTGATCGCATTAGATTATGGAACTAAGAAGGTCGGGGTAGCTTTTTGCCACCTCGACTTTTTTTTAGTTTTTCCTAGGCCGACTTTGGTGAACGATGAGCGCTTGTTGCCGAATTTGCTGGAATTGGTTCGCAGTGAGAATTTAGAAAAAATTGTCATTGGTTTGCCTTTGTATACAAATAATCAAGAATCCAAGCAAACGAAGTTGGTTTATGAATTTGCCGATAAACTTAAAGCCGCACTTTTGGAGGCAGATTTAGCTAAATGCGAGGTGTTATTCCATGATGAAAAATTAACTACTTTTGAAGCTAAAAACTTAGTCGAAGATTTGAAAGCTACAGATCTGAATCAGGATTTGGATTCTCTATCCGCTGTTTTGATTTTACGAGATTATTTGGGGTTACCAGCGGCAAATTCAATATAATCTGGGTCAAGTTGCGATGACGCAAAAGACCCAGATTATATTGAATTTGCTTAATATCGGTGCGTAATAAAATGCGCACTTCTGCGTCGACTACACTACTTACTCCTCATCGTCGTATTGCATCATTTTGCAGAAATATCTGGGGTCAAGTTGCGATGACGCAAAAGACCCACATTATATTGAATTTGTTAGCCATACAAATTTTCGACTACTTCCCAATTGATGATTTTAAAGAAGTTTTCGACATATTCGGCGCGGCGATTTTGGTAGTTGAGGTAGTAGGCGTGTTCCCAAACATCTAAACCTAGAATCGGCATGACATTGAGTCCGTCACTGAGGGGATTGTCTTGATTGGCGTGTGAAGAAATCGATAATGTGCCATTTTCGTCTTTGTTTAAAAATGCCCAGCCACTACCGAAGCGGTTGATTGCTTGTTCACTTAATTTTTGCTTAAATTCAGCAAAACTACCAAAGTCACGGCTGATCGCTTCGGCGAGTTTGCCTGTTGGTTCTGGTTTGTTTGTGCCTAGAGTTTCCCAGAATAGCGCGTGATTGTAGTGTCCCCCACCGTGGTTTCTGACAATTGGTTTGAGTGTTTCAGGTAGAGTGTTTAGGTTTTTAAGTAATTCTGCAAGTGGTGTTGCAGCGAACTCGGGGTGAGCTTCTAGGCCGGCGTTGAGTTTATCGACATAAGTTTGATGATGTTTGCCATGGTGGATTTCCATGGTTTTGGCATCGATGTATGGTTCGAGAGCGTTTAGTTCGTATGGTAGAGTTGGAAGTGTGTACATTAGTTTTTGGTTAACTGATCTAAATTGATTTTAGATTGGTTTGGCTTTGAGCTCAATGGAATCTGAGAGTGAATTAATCTTTGGGGAATGCAGCACCATCTTTTTTCAACTTTTCGATTATAGCTTCGAGGGCGGTAAGCATTCTGATGATTTGGCGAGCACGGTCTTCTATCTCTGGTGCATTTTTATTGTCGTATATAACAGTGCTACCGCGTACGGGTTCGTCCGCTAGGATAGATCGGATTTCATTGTTGAAAGTTTCTTTAAGTTTTTCTAGATCTGAATTTTCTTTGTATTTTAATTCTAGTTCACAGACTAGATAAATTTCATCGCCACCAGTAGAAATGTTGATTGTGGATCGAACGCCAGTAAGTTCCTGGATGGTATTGGTGATTTTGCTGATTATTGCTTGGATTTTATTTGTTTCTGCGTCTAGACCCCTTAGAATGTTGGATTCGAAGCTAGGATAGGAGTCGATACTTTTGATAAACGCCAAGATTTTTTCGCGTGTTTGCTCACCATCTGGTTCATCTTTTAGAACTTGATTAATGGCAATGATTAAGCTTACTATACCAATCTCTTGGTTTGTCTTATTTGCTGTTTTTTCGTTGTAACTATCGAGGATCGCTTTTAGTCTTTTGATGGTAGCTGGTTGATTTTCTAAGTCTGTAAGCTTGTTTAGCTTCTTGGCAATTTCTCCGAATGTACTTTGGAGAGTGGTTTGTAGATTGGTAATGTTTCTTTGTCCAAGGCCAACTACATCTAACATGGCAAGAAATAGAGTTTGACCTGGTGCACTCATGACTAATTCTTCAAAAAAACTATTTTTGTCTAGCTGAGTCACGCTTGGGGTGGATTTGGGACTTTGACGCAAAATGTATTGTAGGGTCTCGACCTTTTCTGTTTGAGATTTTTTTTCGTTAGATGGTTCGTTGATTCGCTCAATTATCGCTAGGCAGTTTTGGTAATAGTTTTCTTCGTCACTATTTTTTTCATTGTCGATAGTCGTTGGCTTGATGTGGTCGAAATAGGTAATACTAGCGATGGTATTGATGACAACTTGTCTGAATTCGGGATTGTCGACGATATTTTTGATTTCTTTGACATTATTGATGTCATTAATTTTAGCTATTTCCTCTATGTTTGCTAATTCTGAGAAGTTTTGTCCTTTACGAATTAGTTTAATTACTTCTGGTGAGATTTGACATATTGTATTTTCAAATAGGAATGTGTTGAAAATTGTGGTGTGGGATATTTCAATGCCGTGATTGTTGGTGATTTTTTTGTCTCTCTGTTTTGCTGTGTACTCAAGTAGTTGAGCAAAGCTTTGGATGCTATCCAAGATAGCGTAATTTGCTTCGTATTTTTGGACTAAACGCTTTTGCGTAGCTTCATTGTAGCTGGAGTTGCGTTGGCGTTTTTTGGCAATGTTGGTGGCAATATCTAGTTTGTAAAGTTGATTAGCTAAGAAAGCGAGTTGGTTTAGGTCCAATTTCGTTTCGTCTTTTTCTGTTTCTGCATTGGGTAGATCATTGGAACCGATGGCTACTTTAATGACGTAGCTTTGGCCATTGTGATTGATCGTGGTTTCTTTTAATTCCTCTAAATTTGTTCTTAATGCTGTTTCTGTGTTATCAGATAGGCAGAAGCGGAATCCGTTTGCTGATTGGTTCCAGATTTGCGCATTTAATTTTTCGGCTATAATTTTTTTGACTTTGGCCATGACTTCGTCGGCGCCGCTGATACCCAGTTTTTTATTTAAATCACGAATATTGGGTTCGATGATATTGAGTGAGTAGATGGTTTCTACTTCTGGTTTTTTGCTGATATAATTGGCTAAGCCAAGCAGAGGGTCGCGTTCGAAAATGGCTTTAATAAGCTTGGATTCGAGTTCGTTTAATGCATCTTGGTCGAGCTTGTAAGGGTCGGTTTGTAGTAATTCTTGGATATCTATGATTTTCTCGAAAAGTACCCTGTTGTCAGGGTTGCCTAAGCGATTTTCGACTGATGGTGCTTTTATAGTCATTGATTTCTTTTTAAATAAAAGAAAATAAGTTACTACTAAATATTGCATATTTTTTTATTTTTGTCAAGCAAGAGGGGGTG
>CAZXGE010000025.1:0-10413 GCA_964640445.1 uncultured Candidatus Peribacteria bacterium | reverse complement strand
ATAGAACAGACACAATGTCTCCAAAGAATTACTCCAGAACTCAGAAGAACTTTATCCGAATTCGCAACAGAACATCCAGAAATAATAAACATTGCAATCAAGCCGAAACCAATTGCCAATTACTTAAAACTCAATCAACAAAATATTAAATTAGATCAACAAATTATTGAATTAGGAATTATACCAAAGCACGATCTACTCCATGAAATCATAATTACGACACAATCCAACCTTACGGATTATCAGCTTCTCGAATTGAACAATTCACTATTAACAAAAATTTGTGCGACACAATCCATCTTCAATCTCCAAGAAAACAACAATGACGGACGCGGGCAAAGTGGAGTTAAACTAAAAACTAAAATCCCAAATATTACAGGACAGATAGAATTTACCATCAACACCGAACAAGCCCTAGCAAGAGGCCATAGAGGTGTCTTAGCCACAAAAACTAAAGAACAATCAGGGATTCCAAAATGGCTAACATATAGAATTACCAAACTTCTAAACGAACTCAAATTACTACCCGACGCCAGCAAAGATCAAATTCTAGCGTTATTGACTACAACAGTTTTAGCACCAACAATTTCAGTATTCTCTGATGCTGAAAATCTACAAGAATTCAAAATCATGTCCGGATCAACTGTCTTAGACTTCATTTTCACTCTACCAGGTTCAGATAATTTAACTAAATTTCTAAATGCAACAAACCTAACTGTCTATGAATTCAACCCAACTGATCATAAATATACAGCAGTAAACTTCTGGGATCAATTAAAGCCAAATCATCATTACAAGATTCAAGTTACCGAGCAAAAAAACACTCAACAACAAACCATAAGGATTGGCCACCTATTCACATGTGGGACACACCCGCTTACACAAAGTCGTTACGCTGAGCAAAAACCAGACATAAAATACAATGCCGCAGAAGCACATATTAAAGAACTAGAAATAATTTTCAACTTCAATGATCTTAATGCTAAATCAATCACGCACTATCAAAAAATATTTAAACAAAACCAAAAAATAAATAAAGACCAATTTATGCAAATCATTAGCAATCTAACTTTCGACCCATTAAGCACTATTGCAGAATCAATTTCCACGCAAAAACCAACCACCCTAAACCTAACATTCAACCTCCAAGATCAACCAGGTGCCCTAGAAAAAATTACTACCTATTTGAGTCAAAACAAAATTAACATCAAGGGTATTAACACATCTAAACAAACAGATGCCAAAACAACTGTACACCTAGAGATAGATCCTAGCCAAACCAAACCCACACTCTACCACTTACTAAAAAAACTCCTGACAATCAATTACATGCCAGGAGTTGATGAGTTTAGAATTGAGGGTAGGGACTAGGCAGTTTTAACATTGGTTGGATTTGCATTTTTCACAGCGAATCTTCCTTGAGTTTCCAATTGAGGCAAAGTCAAATCTCCAGCAACAAAACTCTTCACAGTATCATTTTCCCAATTACCAGCAAAATACTTCTCAACAACATATACAGTTAATAGTTTATATTGATCTTCTGCCCCAAGACCACTATTCAACAAGTCAAACTTCGGTGTCTCACCCTTCAAAAAATTATCATAATTCTGATCAGGAAACTTGTTAGCGAATGCCAGCTTGGCCAAATCAGCATTTACCTGATCTTTGTTACTACCAAATCGATTTTTCAATGCCTTTAATTGATACCAAATAGCTCCCGCATTACCACCCAACCGTTCACGACCACCATTATCTTGACCAACTTTTTGCTTATAAAGCCCCAGGATTGCAGATGCCAAACTTTTAGACTTTTCCGTTACATCTTTACCCACAAAAATTTCATATCTCATTCGAAGAATCGTCGTTTCACTATCCTTCAACTGATCCCTAAGTAAACCTCTTTAGTTCCTAGATTCACCTAGAATATCCTCATAAATTTTATTTATTTCTTCCGGTGTCTCTTTCAAACTATTGTCATCCTCAGTAATATCAGTAGCTAACACCTCCGCCTCAGTAAATGTCATTTCCTCACCACCACTATTAAATGTCATACCTTTTTTATTTAAATTTTTAAAATCCATACACTATAACATATTCAATCGAATTTTGCAAATAACAAAATACGACCAAATTACAATCAGCCTACAAAACTTCTCAAACAAAACACTAGCTAAATTCGGAAATTTACGCTATAATGACTAGATAAATTTAGGCCAAAATAAATGCAAATTGATCTCAATCAATTAAATCAGGCACTGACACCTTTGAGTCCAGCTCTAGCAGCACAATGGGACGAATTGATCAAAAAGTCTGAAAAAGAAAATAAACACATCTTAGACTACATTTTCCTCAGTAATCTAATTCCGGAAGCAATCCTTAAACCTAAAATTGCCGAATTTTTTGGCTGCCAAATTGCCCCAGAACTACCAGCCAACACGCTAAAACTTACCACAAAATTCTTACCATTAAATTTTGCTAAAACCAAAAGAATTGCCATCCTGGAATTTGACACCAAATTAGTCAAAATCTTAACTTCCCGTCCCGAAGACCTAGAAGCAATCAGCAATGTCAAAAAGAAACTACACAAAGAGATCGAAGTCTATTATTGCTTCGACACTGAATTAGAATTAGCCCTCAAAGATAGGCAGATCAATTTCGATGAACAAATCGAAAAACTACAAACCAATGCCCTTTCCGATCTCCAAAGCCTAGAATCACTACAAAATTCCTCCAAATTACTAGACACTATTTTCTTAAGCTCATTGCAAAATGGCGCTTCCGATATCCATATCGAACCACACGAAGAGACACTACTAATCCGCTTCCGTGTCGATGGCGAGCTCAAAGACATGGCCGAATTACCAATTGCCCTTAGCGAAGTTATTGCCAGTAGGATTAAAGTCCTAGCTGATTTAAGAATCGACGAACATCAAAAACCACAAGATGGCCGTTTCAAACTCGAATTATCTGATGGTAGCGAAATTACCACACGCGTCTCAATTCTGCCTGTCTATCAAGGTGAAAAAATCGTAATGCGGATCTTATTAGACAAACAACAGAAAATCGACCTCTCGGACCTTGGCTACACAAGCGAAAATCAAAATCGGATCTACCAAAACTGCGAAAAAGCACACGGCATGATGCTGGTCACAGGCCCAACCGGCTCAGGTAAAACCACAACTCTATACACTCTCCTCAAATTACTAAACAAAGCCGATGTCAATCTGATGACAATCGAAGATCCGATCGAATACCGGCTCAAAAGAGTTAACCAAATCCAAGTAAATGTTACTGCCGGCCTCACATTTGCCAGCGGCTTACGCTCTATTTTGCGTCAAGATCCTGATGTTGTCATGGTTGGGGAAATTCGCGATGAAGAAACTGCCAACATCGCTGTCAATGCAGCACTTACTGGCCACTTAGTTCTAGCAACACTCCATACCAATTCCGCTATCGACACCTTACCACGTCTAGTCGAAATGGGGGTTGAACCATACCTAGTCGCTGCTACACTAAACCTTATTGTTGCTCAACGCCTAGTCAGAAAACTATGCGACAACTGCAAACAACCAAAAACCTATAACCTAAAAGACCTAGGACTAGACCCTAATGAAAGCCAATTCAACCAAGAATTTCTTAGCTCAGCACAAAAAATGTTAGGTGAAACTTTCACGCTTTATGTACCTCAAGGTTGCAACAAATGCGGCAACATAGGCTACTCTGGTCGACTAGCCATAGCCGAAGCACTAGAAATCGAAGACAAAATCAAAACTCAACTTTTCAAAAATGCTAGCCCCTTAGAAATCGAAGCCACAGCCAAAACAAACGGCTTCAAAACACTCATGGACGATGCCATTCAGAAAATTGCCAGCGGCATGACCAGCTACGAAGAAATAATCCGCGTAATCAAAAATTAATGACCATTTTTAGCTACAAAGCCAAAAATCAATTCGGGAAAAAAGTTGCCGGCAATTTCTATGCTAAAACAATCGAAAATGCCAAACAAGAATTACTGAACAAAAAATTCACGATCGACAATCTAGAGATCTACAATGAACATCAGCCATTTTGGCGTCGCTCATTCGGGTCAGTGAACTTTAAAGAAAAAACAATCTTCCTAAAATACTTAAGCACAATGCTAAAGGCCGGCTTGAGTATCCTAAAAGCATTACAACTTCTTGCTGAACAAACAACAAATAAACATTTTACCAATATCATCCTCACCTTAAACGAAAGCGTAGGCAACGGCCAATCATTCAGTGATAGTCTCAAAAGATTCCCCAAGATTTTTAATGAACTTTTTGTCAGCGTCATCGCTGTTGGCGAGAAATCAGGAACCCTAGTCAATGCTCTCGAATACTTACAATACATTCTTTATAAAGATTACGAATTCCGCAAAAAAATCAAAGGTGCTGCAGCTTATCCCCTAGCTGTTCTTATACTTATCATCACAGTTTCCGTTGGTCTAGTCAAATTTATCGTACCTAGAATTGTTAAAATTTTCAGCGGCTTCCAAGTTGAATTACCACTGATGACCAGAATTTTAATCGGCACGGAAGCCTTTTTGACCAAATACTGGTGGCTACTAATCTTTGGTACAATAACTATTGTCGTTGCAGGCACTTATCTATACAGTCGTCGACCCATCAAAAAAATAGTCCATGCTCTAATTCTCAAAATGCCCATCATTGGCCCAGTTAGCAAATTAATTCAAGTCACGAGAGTTACTCAAATCACAGCCTCAATGCTAACCAGTGGTCTAACTGTAGTTGAAAGCCTCCAAATTGCCGGCCGAACACTAGAAAATCTTGTCTATCGGGACTACATCTTGGCCAGCAAATCATACATTGAATCAGGAGGTGAACTTTCAAGTTATTTAGAGAAAGAACCAAATCTGTTCCCCAAATTAACTACCCAAATGATTAATCTTGGCGAAAACACAGGAACTTTAGACCAAACACTAAAAACTATCGCCGAACTGAACGAAGCTGAAGTTGACGACAGAATCAAACTAATCAGTAGCTTAATCGGTCCGATTTTATTAGTTTTAATGGCAGCTCTTGTAGGTAGCGTGGCCATTTCGATTATCCTACCAATCTACCAATTACCCAACCTCTTACAAAATCGCTAATGCTAAGCACTAAATCTGGATTCACCATCTTCGAGCTAGTCATCGTTATCGGCATCATTGCCGTGATCAGCCTTTTTACAATCAGCTTTGCCCCCAAAACAATTAATCGAGTTGAACTCTACACAACCACCAAAGAAGTCGTCCAAGCAATCAAAAGCAGCCAAAACAATAGTCGTAACAACTTTCAAAACCAAAATAACGGAATCTATTTTACAAACCAAAACTACACTATTTTTAGTGGCAACAGCTACAATCCACTTAACGAAACCAACCAAACCACCGAGCTACCTACAGGCGTTTCCATCAGCAATATCCAGCTAGGCGGGAGTAACACCACCATCATTTTCGAGAAATTCACAGGCCAGCCAGACACGACTGGCACCATAACCATCGGCAATGCCAATAATTACACAACAATTTCGCTTGATACTAACGGGCTAATTACAGTAAATTACCAATAACAAAATCAAAAATAAAATCATCATGGCTCATCGACGCGGCATCAGCCTAATCGAAGTTTTAATAACTCTAACTTTTATCGCCATCACCAGTGGTGCGATTTTTATCTTACACCAATTGAATGGTAACGGTGTAAACAATAAAGTCCACCAAGAAAGCGCTTTCAACTATGCAGCTTCGGGCATCGAAATCGTAAGAAGCTTACGCTCAGAAAATTTTTTCAATCTAGCTGACGGAACTTACAATTTAGTCAAAGCCGGCAACACCTACTCGCTAGCAACTAATGGTGAAGAAATTTTAGAAGACACCTACGAACGCGTCATTACAATCGAAACCGTCTATCGCAATGACGAAAACAATATCGACAACAACGCCGACAGCCCTGACACACAAACAAAAAAAATCACCGTCACAATTAATTACGACGGCGCATTTGGCAACAATCAAAGTTTAGTTCTCGAAGAATACCTTAGCGACTGGAGCGGTGTTAGCTGGACACAAACAACCGAAACACATTTCAATGAAGGTACAACCGAAAACACCATCATTACGCCTTCCACCCCTGACATCCCCGGCAATGGCCAAATTGAACTTACTGAAATCCTCAATAATGACCTCGAGTATTTCGAAACAGTTGATGTTTTCGAACGAGCCAAAGATGTTGCACACAAAGACGGAATCATCTATGCCGCTATTGCTAAGACCAATGAAGGTTTTTGCTCAACAGAATTGGAGCTAGGTGACGATGACGAACTCGAATATGAAGTCCTCGACTGTCTCGATATCAATGGTAAAGGCAACGGCGTAGTCGTCAGTGGTAATTACGCTTATGTCACAGTCGACAGCAGCAGCAAAGGCTTAGCTATAATCAACATCAGCAATCCCAATAATTTAACTCTTGTAAAAACTGTCAATATTGGCAGCTATGGCGTCGACTTGGCGATTCAAGGTAACCATCTCTATGTCACAACCAGCAAAAGTAATGGCGGCTTCGTTATTGTCAGCGTTGCCAATCCATCTACTGCTTTCGTCGCCAGCACCAGCAACATCGGCTCCGCCGGCCGTGGCATAGTCGTAAACGGTAACTATGCTTATGTCTGTAGCAACAATAGCAAACTCTACACTTACCTAATCACCAACCCCAATTCACCACAATCACAAAGCAACATCAGCCTAGGTAGTCCTTGTAGCACCGGTGCATATCAAGCAAGCTATCTTTACCTCCCAATTGCCGATAGTGACAATGGCCTGAAAGTCGTTAATGTGGCAACGCCAACAGCTCCTTTCGTAGTTGACAGCTACGATCTCGGTGAAGACGGCAAAGGCGCAGACATTTATGATGATCGGCTCTATGTGACCATCGACAACAACCACGCTGGCCTCAAGATTTTTTCTATTACCGATCCATTGAACCTAGAAGAATTAGCAACCATCGATATCCAAGGTAAAGGCGAAGGCATTGATGTCACGGAAGGCTATGGCTTTATTGCCACAGACACTTCCAGCCAAGGTGTTGCTGTCATCACAACGGGTAACCTAGCTCTAGCCGAATCTGGGAGCTACACCTCCAAGGTCTACGACACTGGTACAGAAACAACTAACTACAAACAAATCAACTGGATTGCCACTATTCCAGCCAATACTACACTCAAATTCCAAATCCGTACTGCCTCAAGCAACGACCCCGGCACCATCGACAGTGCCACATTTGTCGGACCAGACGGTACCAACCAAACCTACTACGAAACCTCCCCGGCTCAAATCAGCCTCGACCCAAACGCCACAGGCTATCGGTATTTACAATGGATTGCCTATTTCACCAGCGATGGCAATTCTAGCCCAATTTTAGAAGATTTAACCATCAAATATCTCAACGAAAATGAACTATAAAAATTCTCAATCAGGATTTACACTTCTAGAAGTCAGCTTATATGTAGTTCTTTTTAGTATTATACTAACTATTTTTGGCTCCACGGCTGTCCTCATCACTCAAAACGACCCCAATCACATCAAAGCTTGGCAAAACGGCCAAACAGGCTATCCGATCATCGATGCTGGCATGCGAGAACTTAACGCCACAGGGCACATGCACAATCGCGTCCGCATGATTGTTGCTAGCTTTCTAGTCAAAGACCTACTTTGCGATTGGCGAATTGGCGAAGCTTATTTTGCTGAAAAACTATTAGATTACGACTTAGCATCCAACAATGGTAATTGGCAATGGGCCGCTGGCACAGGTTGTGATGCCGCACCATATTTCCGCATTTTCAACCCAGAATTACAAACCAAACGCTTCGATCCAGAATTAAAATATATCAAAAAATGGGTACCAGAACTAGAAAGTCCCAACTACCCATCTCCTATTGTCGATCATAAACTGGCAAAAAACAGATGTCTAGTAGCATACAAAGAAGCTTTGGCAACTTAAACTACTGAGTTTTCTTTGTACCACCTTTTTTAGACAATTTAACTTTAACAGCAACACGCTTTCGTGCATGCTTGCTAAATTTCATCATGCCATCAAAATCAGCCAATTTTTTATTCTTCGTAATCCGAATTGTTTTGATTGGAGCGCCAGATTCTGGGCAATACATTACTGCGTAAACAGATTTAGCTTTAGCCATAGTTTTAAAACAAAAATTCAAAAAGCTCGACGAATCTAACAAACTTTATCTTATTAGTAAATAGAAAATCAAAGAAATTCCCCAAAAGCACATTATTTATTTCGTCAACCTCTTTTACAAGACAATATTTTAGAATTTATGCTAGACTAGGCACGACTTAGATTAAGCTAAATCACCATTAAAAATTTAAGTTTATGGGTAAAAAAAGCTTAGCCAAATGCTGGCTTGAACTAATCAAGTTCACCAATTATACAGATAAAAATAAAGAACTTTTGCTGAAATATTTAGCCAGCGATTTTGCCACGGAACCACATCAGTTTTATCAACTGACAATGCTAATAAAAGATGAATTACAAAAATCTAATGATATTAACGGCAAAATTGACTTAGCCGAAAAGTTTCTGACCATTGTCTCCCCGCTATGCGAAAAGTTCAATTTTTACTCTGAAAAAAGCATTCTTAACGACATCGCTTTCTCAATTATCGAACCGGAAATTTACCAAAAAATCGACCATATCCTCAAATCCTATCAATCTTCTTCGGAACTCACACTTCAAAAAATCAGCAACCAACTAGGCAAACTACTAAAAAAACATGGCTTCAATTGCCAAATCAACGGGCGCTACAAAAACATTTACTCGATCTACAAGAAGCTACTAAAAAAGAACGCCGACCTAATCGACAGTTTAAAACTAAAAGACATTTTTGCCTTTCGCATCATCGTAAATAACAACTCAGTCAAAGATTGTTTTTCCATCTTAACCTTACTACACGACCACTACTTCCCCATTCCCAAACACTTCAAAGATTTTATCACCATCCCCAAAATCAATGGCTACCAAAGCCTGCATACAGGCCTAAGCCAAGTACTACCCGGCCTCGACCTACCGATCGAAATCCAAATTCGCACAAAATCCATGCACGAATTTGCCGAAAAAGGCCTCGCCGCACACTGGGTTTATGAAAAAACAAAAAAAACACGAATCTTATCAGATGCTGAAAAAAGACTACACGACCAACTACAAAACAAAAATCAACAAGTTAAGAAAATCTTCTGCTTCTCCTACAAAGGTGATATATTTGAATTAGAAAAAGGTGCTACCCCATTCGATTTTGCCACGAAAATCCATTCTGACCTTGGGCACAAATACAATGGTGCGATCGTCAACAACAAACCGGTCAAAGACAACTACAAATTGAATTCCGCCGATCGTATTCATATTCTAACAACCTAATGTCACTATGCCGTCTTCTCAGCTATTAAACTTAGCAATCGAGTACGCCAACGATGCCATCATGGTCTTTTCCGACGAAGGCGAAATCCGCTTTTGGAACAAAGGTGCCAAAATTATTTTTGGCTACAAACCAGAAGAAATCATCGGACAAAATTTAGAAAAGCTATTCAAATCAGACGACGCAGTCAGCATGCTAGAGCACTCAGAAGTACTATACAACAGCGTCCTACACGCCAAACATCAGGCCAATCACCAAATTATCGTCTCAGCAACACTCACGCCAGTAAACACTGACAAAACTTTCTTTTTACTAATTTGCCGCGATATCACCAATCAACATCGTTTCGAAGAAGAATTGACCCTCAAATACCAAAAATTGAAAGAAGCCTACAACGAATTTGGCATCCTAAGACGACAAACAGACTATATCTTCGACCTACTAACTCTCTGCGAAGACGAAAAAGACGAACAAACAATTGGCGACTATATCGTGACTTCCGTCATCATGTTAACCCAAGCCGACGCCTGCAACCTACGCAAATACAACAAACGCAAAAACAGCATGGATTTAGTCTCCAGCTTTGGCGTAACAAACGACTGGCAAGGCAATGCCTCCATCAAGTTCCCCGGCAGTTTAGCCGAAAAAGCATTTAGACAAAACACACCACTCCGCATCCTTGATGTCCTCTCCGAGCCACTTTATCAATCAAAGTCACTAGCCCAAAAACACAACCTCTCATCTCTACTAGAAATCCCCCTAGTTTTCCGCAATCAACCCGTAGGCACACTAGCACTCTACCTCCGTGCCAACAAAAAACTAGAAATCTTCGAAAACGACTTCATCGAAAAATACGCCAAACTAATCAGCTTAATTATGGCTACCAGTTTTAAGCATTAGAAACTAATTTCAATTTGGTTTACTCTTTTTTTCCAAAATCAGCTGCTGACAAGCTTTAATTTTCTG
>CAZXGE010000024.1:4975-10417 GCA_964640445.1 uncultured Candidatus Peribacteria bacterium | reverse complement strand
CTAACTAAAAAATATATGGCTGATGTGCAATTGACTGTTTCCGACTTGATTAGTACGACTACGGGTAAAAGTTCAAAGATTTTTACTTTGGTGGGTCAAATTGATGAATCGAATGTGATGCCTTTGGTGGAGAAAATTTATGCTGTGATCAAAGAAGCGACACCAGGGATGGGTTATATTTTTGATCTGGAAAATTTGCTTTATATGAATAGTAAGTCAGTAGGTTATATGACTGATTTTTATAATCAGATCAAAACTCGTGGTGGCAATATGGTGCTGACAAAGTTGCAGCCAAATATTAATGATATTTTGAGTGTGATCGGTTTGACGCGCATTATTCCCGTGGCTCAAACTTTGGAGGAAGCGAAAAATTTGGTCTAACTCCCCTGTTTAAATGTTTGCCTATTTAGCTGAATTGATTTCGACCATAACTTGGCAGCATTTGTTGGCTGTGTTTTTGGCAGCTTGTCCGGCTTTGGTTTGGGGTACTGTTTTGATGGCTAGAAATACACGGCAAAAGGGTTTGTTGGTTTTGATATTCTTACTTGGCACATTGACAGTCGTGCCAATTTTAGGGATTCAGATGGTTTATTTCGCTTTGATTGAAAAATTTCCTGATGCAGATTTTGTTTATACCGTCAAAAATTTCCTCAGTAATGTGCCTTATGCTTGGATTTTGTTATTGTATGTTTATGTTGGGATTACGGAGGAAGTGGTTAAGTTTTTGATTGTGCGTTATGTTGATTTAACAAGACCGGATTTGATTTCAACAGTTAATGATAGTGTTTATTTTGCGATTTTGGCAGGTCTGGGTTTTGCTTTTTCGGAAAACATTTTTTATTTTCTGAAAGCGATGCGAGAAGGTTTTGCTGCTCTTTTTAGTACTTTTGTGGTACGGTCTGTGTTTACTGTTTGTGCGCATGCGATGTTTTCGGGGATTTTTGGTTATTTCTACGGTGTAAGTAAATTTAGCCGCGAATTTACATTGATGTCGGAGTGGCGTGCTCGTGAGTCTTCATTGATGCGATTTTGGCGTAATCTGTTTCAGGAGAATCAAATTGTGGCATTCCGTTATGCTCATGTATTGTTTGGTTTGGCAGCGGCGATGGGCACGCATGCTTTGTTTAATGTTTATCTGGAGTTAAATAAGGTGTTGTCGGCCATGATTGTCGTGGTTGTTTTGTTTATTGTTTTAACTTATCTGATGCGGAGCCGTGCTGGGCGTTTAGAGTTTATTTTGGCTGATCGTCATGGGTCGACAATGAAACCCGAAGATGAAGCTGTTGTCATGGAGCTCATCGGTATGTGGTTTAATGAAGGTCGATATCAGGAAGTGATTAATGTTTGTAAGAATTTGATTCGTCGTGATCCGGACAATGATGTGGCTAAATTGTTTTTGGCGAAAGCGATTGATAAGAAAAAAGGTCGTCAACTTTTCCGTTCAATCAAAAGTTTGTTTGCTGAAGATGAAGGGATTGATGAAAAGACCGTGATTTAGGGGAGGAGCAGTGTTATAGTGCTGGTAATATATGTTGTTTTATGTCTAAAAATTTTCAGTTTGCATCTTTTCATGATTTTGAAATAATGGATGATTTTTCTACTTTAGATGATTTTATTACTGTATTTGAGATTGATGCATTTTTCTTAAATCAAGTGTCTTATCTAAGGGGAAATTTTATTGTTAATAATGTTTTTGATGCATGTTTTAGGATCGGCAAAAAATTGTTGCTTTCTAAATTTAATAATGAATTTGATAATGATATTTTCATTGAAAAAATAAATAATATATGGATTTTAAATAAAATAATGGGTAATCATATTGATTATCCTATTATATTTGGAAAGTATTTTGATTCTGATATTTTTTCTGTGAATAGAAAATATGGTAAGTCAATTCGTCCATTGTTGACAGTTGATAAAAAATTTATTGAGGAATTTTGTAATTTGTATAATAAATTACTTCTCATACAAAATGATGCAAAGCGGAAAAGAGAATTTGATTTTTTATTCTCAAAATTTGTTTCAGCTACCAGTATTGATGTTGATTGGTATAGTAGGTTGGTTGATTTGGTAACAATAATAGAATGTATTTTTTTTCGTGGCGAAAATAGTAATGAAATAAATTTTCGCTTATCGCTATTATGGTCAAAGTTAAGCAATGGACATTCTGATAAAACAGAAAATGAAAATTTTGAATTAATGAAAAATTCATATGACTTGAGGTCTGCTATCGTTCATGGTAGCTGGAAGAGAGTTGATAAGTTGACAAATAAATTATCTACTAATGAATATTTAGATTATTTACTTTATGTAGCTACTTACTTGATTAAGCTTAAAATTGTAGAAGATGATAATTTTTTTAATAAATCTAATTTGGATAAGTTGATATTTAAATAGCTTGATTATTAATTTTTTTCTTAAATTGACTTGTGTTTTACTATTTTTAGCACTAGAATTGTGCTAGTTTAATTCTAGTTTTATGGCTAAAGTTTTTAAAGGAAAAGATTTATTGCCTAGGTCTAACAAATCAATTGACTTGGAAAAATTACATAAAATTTCAAAAAGTATTAGAAAGCTGAATAAGCAATTATATCCTGATTTTGATTTTAATTATACTTCTGATGGGATTAGATAAATTGGATTTTTATCTTAAAAATAAATGGCTTATTTTGGATACAAATTTTTTAATGTATGCTCAAAATAAAGTTGAGATTTTTGATATTTTTTTAAAAAAAATAAAAGAACTTAAATGCCAATTAGTCTCTTGCGCTTTTATTAGGGCTGAATTTCTTCGTAGTGAGCCAAATAATAATCTTTACCAACAGAAGCTTGATTTTTTAAATGAACTTTCTGTTGATGATTTGCCATTAAATAGTTTTGCAAATATTATTGATGGTGTGATCTCCAAAGGACGTGATCTTAGGCGTAAAAAATATCCTGTGCCTGGATTTGTTGATGCTTGCTTGATGGAGCTAGTTTGTATGTATGCATCTAACTTGTATATTGCGACATTTAATCATAAGGATTTTGCTTATGGTCTTAAGCGTGTTGCGATTTTGCCATTTGAATTTAGCAAAGAAGACGTAAAGGTGTTAGGGATTTATTCAG
Organism: uncultured Candidatus Peribacteria bacterium; assembly: GCA_964640445.1. GTDB lineage: Bacteria > Patescibacteriota > Gracilibacteria > UBA1369 > UM-FILTER-41-14 > CAZXGE01. The sequence continues at coordinate 7,309 of CAZXGE010000024.1, read as the reverse complement.
CATTATGAAAAAAATTGCTATAGTTTGTGATTGGCTGACGAATTTGGGCGGAGCAGAGCGTGTGGTTTATCAATTGCATAAACTTTTTCCCGAAGCTCCGATTTATACTAGTCTTTATAATCCGGAGAAATTGCCACAATTTAAAAAGGCGGATGTCCGGACTTCGTTTTTGCAGAAGATTCCTGTGCTTAGGCGTAAACATCAATTGGCGCTTCCCCTTTTGCCTTATGCTTTTGAGCAATTTGACCTTAGTGAATATGATTTGGTGATTAGCTCGAGTTTTGCTTTCAGTAAAGGGGTTTTGACTGATATGAAAACAACGCATGTTTGTTATTGTCATAACCCTACTCGTTATTTGTGGGATGAGTCGCATGAGTATTTGCGGCGTTATCAGATGCCAAAAGTTTTTAAGTGGTTGATGCAGCTTTTTAGTGAAAAGTTGCGGATTTGGGATCGTGTTGCTGCTGAGCGGCCGGATTTTTATTTGGCCAATTCGGAATTTGTGCGTCAGCGGATTCAGAAATATTATCAGCGTCAGGCGAAAGTTTTATATCCAGGTGTAGAGTTGCCAGAGCCACTGAAGTTGGAGCGGCAAGATTATTATCTGGCTTGTGGGCGTATAACTGCTCAGAAATATTTTGATTTGGTTGTTGAGGCCTTTAATGAACTTAAGTTACCGCTGAAAATTGTGGGTGAGGGTCCTTTGCTTCAGCAAATGAAGGAGCTTAATCGTTCTGATAAGACGGAGTTTTTGGGTTTTGTGTCCGATCAGGAATTGATGGAGTTGTATGCTGGGGCTAAGGCATTGGTTTTTCCGCAGGCGGAAGACTTTGGCATTGTGCCCATTGAGGCGCAGGCGCAGGGATGTCCTGTGCTTTTTTATGCTAAAGGTGGTGCTTTGGAGACTTGTTTGGCTAATAATGAGGCTGGAATTGGTTTTGCTGAACAGAGTGTTGAGGCTTTGAAGCAAGCTGTATTGCAATTTGAACAGAGGCAAAAAATAGATCATCGCCAAATTAGAGAGCATGTTGATCAGTTTTCATCAGAACGATTTAGTGAAGATTTAATGGCTTATTTAGCGAAAATTTCTTAGGTTTTGTTATAATTGCTATTTTCTTTTTGGGGAAATTAAGTTAAATTTGCCGAGAATTTAAATTGTTTTGTAATGATGGATCAAACGCAAAATGTTAATACTGGACTAGCTCAAATGCTAAAAGGCGGAGTGATTATGGATGTGGTTACGGCGGATCAGGCAAAAGTGGCTGAAATGGCTGGAGCTTCGGCTGTGATGGCCTTGGAGCGTGTGCCAGCTGATATTCGTAAGGAAGGTGGTGTTGCTAGAATGAGCGATCCTAGATTGATTAAAGAGATTCAAGCGGCTGTTACAATTCCGGTGATGGCCAAGGCGAGGATTGGACATTTTGTTGAGGCTGGCATCTTGGAAGCGCTTAAAGTTGATTTTATTGATGAAAGTGAAGTTTTATCCCCTGCTGATGAAAAGCTACATATTGACAAGCTGAAATTTAAGGTGCCATTTGTTTGTGGGGCGACAAATTTGGGTGAAGCTTTGCGTCGAATAGCTGAAGGTGCTTCGATGATTCGTTCCAAAGGTGAAGCCGGAACGGGTAATGTACTTCAAGCTGTGCGACATTTGCGTCAGATGACGGCTGAGATCCGTTTGGTAAGCCAAATGGATGATCAGGAGCTGGTGAATTATGGCAAAGAAATTGGGGCGCCATTGAATTTATTGATGCAAGTCCGTGAGCTTAAGCGTTTGCCTGTTGTCATGTTTGCGGCCGGTGGTGTGGCGACACCTGCTGATGCTGCTCTGTGTATGCATTTGGGGGCGGATGGAGTGTTCGTTGGTTCTGGTATTTTCAAATCAGGCAATCCTGAAAAAAGAGCTAAGGCGATTGTTGAAGCGGTTATTCATTATCAAAATTACGCTAAATTGGCGGAAATCTCTGAGGATTTGGGTGAGCCAATGGTCGGAATTGACTGTGATTCTTTAGTTACCAAATATGCAGAACGCGGCTGGTAAAAAACAAATTAGGCCGGGTGTATTGGCTTTGCAGGGTGGTTTTGTTGAGCACAAGCAGATTTTGCAAAAACTAGGCTATGCTTGTTTGGAGGTGAGAACGGTCGAAGATTTGGCTCAAGTGACGCATTTGATCATTCCCGGTGGCGAAAGCACGGTCATGAGTAAGTTTTTGTGGGAATTTGGTTTGGCGGAAGCGATTATTGCACGGGTGAAAAATGCAGATTTGGCAATCATGGGAACTTGTGCCGGTGCTATTGTGTTGGCCAGTGAAGTTGTTGGTGATCAGAAAGTTC
>CAZXGE010000024.1:0-4955 GCA_964640445.1 uncultured Candidatus Peribacteria bacterium | reverse complement strand
GGCGTCAGCTCGATAGTTTTGTGACTGATCAAATTGAGTTCCAAGGGCAAAAAGTTGCCGGGATGCTGATTCGTGCTCCCAGGTTTTTGAGTTATGGTCTTGATGTGCAAGTTTTGGCGAGCTTGGAAAGCGAGCCGATGGTGCTGAGGTCTGGTCGTGTTTTGGTGCTCCCCTTCCATCCCGAGCTTGTGTCTGAGACGGCGGTACATCGCTATTTTCTGGAGGAGGTTTAGTGGTTGTTTTGGAGATTTTTTTGAAGATCTTTGAGTAACGGTAAGAATGTTTCTAGCTTTTTGGCTAAATTGGCTGCAATGGTTTCTACATAAGTATGACTGACCAGATTTCTGGATTCGGTGAATTCAAGCCAAAGTTCTGGGTTACTAATTAGCTCCATTTGTGCGGCATTACGGATGCTTGCTTTGGGGCCATAGCCTTGCAAGTTGGCTTCGTTGGCTAATTCTTGCATTACTTTCCAGCTGATTTCGAAGGTGAATTCAAAGCGATGAATTAATGAGTCTCGAAAACTGATTGAGTATTCTGTGTTGCTATTTTTTGTATATAAATCGTAGGCTTCTGCAAACTTTGTAATTGCTTTATCTAGATCTCTGATTTTGGCTTCTTTCTTTGTCATGCATTTAAAGATAAATAATATTAGCAAGTGCTACTTTTTGGAATTGTTCACTAGTATAATTGAAATCGACTACATCGACATTATAAGGTAAAGTTGATTCTTCGAAAGCGGATTTTATTTTTGCTAAAGTTACAATATCTAGTATTGGGCCTTTGATACCAATGTCAATGTCGCTATATTTGCGGTTGGTGCCAGTGGCCCTCGAGCCAAAGATAAATGCTTGATAAATATTTTTGTCTAAGTGTTGCCAAATTATTTCTTGAAGCTCTTTGGTTAATTTGGGATCCATAATGTTTTTATGCTCAATATAATTATATACTAACAGATTGCTTTGGACCTAGGTAGTTGTTTTTTTTGGTTGCTTGTGTTATAATTACAAGATTTAAATTTAATTTTAGCCCAAGATGGAACTAAAAAAGGAACGAAATTCTGGCTCTAAAATGCCGAAAAGTAGTGGTGATGCCTCAAAAAAACCGTGGTACAAACGCTGGTATGGTGTTGCCGGAATGTTCGTGGTTTTAGTGGCAGTTGTCGCCGCGCTAATGAGTAGTGGCGGGATGTTTAGGGGGTTTTCACAAGTTGAGCAAGTGACGAATGTTAGTTTGAATGAGATGCAATTAGGTTCAAATGAAATGCCTGTAGCTACTATAGATGCAAATTCTCCTAATCAAAGTCTTGCTCCAAAATTAGAAGTTTTTGAGAAGAGTCAAGTTTACAAAGCTATTTGTTTTCCTGGGCAAGTTAGCTTAGATTCTTTTGGTAGAGTAGTTAACTGTTCAGGTATTCAGGCTGAAAATAAGCTTATTTCGGTGCGTGGTAGTAATAATTTGGCTGAATTTAAATTGTCGGCAAAGCGCGGAGTGAAATCAGTTGGCATTCAGTTGTTAAAAATGAACACCAATAATGCTTTGGATCTTGTAGGTTATTATGCTCATAATGTTGTTTCTAAGGATATAAATGGTAATTTGCCTTCTGAGCTTAGCTTACTGGTTCGTCCAGAGAGTGTTATGTCTCAAAATGGAACTTATAGGTTTAGGGTATCATTTATGGATAGTGATAGTGCTGTTTATCCTTTTAGTGATAGAGAGTATTTCCAATTTACAGTACAAAATATTTCAGAACCAAATCAGCAGGCTAGTATCCCAGGGGTAGATCAACAAGCGGTTCGTTGTGCTTATCCAGCTGATACTGCTGCAACAACCACAAGTTGTCCGCAAGATGGAACTGTTGTTGTACAATCTTTGATGGGTGCGCAAACAGTTACGGCTTTCCCTTACACATATCGTTTGCAAGCAGTGGTGACTGCCGGTAGCGGGGTGAAGTCAGTGACTACTAAGCTTGTTGGTCAGGCCAATCAAGACAAAGTGCGCACATTTAATGCGACGACACAAGGCGAATCTCGGTTCTAGAATAGTCGAACAATTATAGAAAATTTTGTAATTCCGGCTCCTGGGTCTTATCAAATTGAAATAGTAGCTAAAGATCGCTTTGATCGTGAGTTTAAATATGTTGATACTGTTTTAAGTCCTAATTCTCCAACGGCTAATTTGGATCTTGTTTTGACATCATCGACTACGCCACAGGTTGTTGATACTGATCGTGATGGTTTAGCCGATAGTATTGACAAATGTCCTAATTTGGCTAATTTCGTTGATTTTGTAGATGCGAATGGTGACGGACAAGTTGATTCACAGTTGGATAACGACAATGACGGCATGGCTAATCTATGTGATACAGATGATGACAATGATACGATTTTGGACACAGTAGATAATTGTACTTTTATCGCTAATCGTGATCAGGCTAATCGTGATCGTGATACTTTTGGTGATGCTTGTGATAGCGATGCTGATGCTCGCGAGTTTAATCCTAAGCCAGTGATTACGGTTAAGTCACCATTGACTAAGACTGTTAATCGAATTGATGGTTCGGAGAAATACAAACTGCAATTTGAGATTACCTCACTGGATAATTTGGCTGCATACGAAGTACGTGTGGGCACAGATCGTTTGAGCGTTAATTGTGCTCAAAATATTGCCTTTGATGGTAATGGTTCTGGCTGTGTAGTTAGAAATTTTGCTCCAGTTGTTGCTGCAAACAAAGCTCCTTTCGAATTGGATATTCCTGTTCGTAATCAAGTAGTTCGTGGTAAGATTCTGGCTAAAGATGATGAAGGTGATGTGACTGAAAAAGAGTTTACTGTTAATGTTGCTTTAGCAGCTAACACGACTCCAACTGATACTGATCGTGATGGTGTGGCTGATACTACCGATAACTGTCCTTCAATTGTAAATGCTGATCAGAAAAATACTGACGCGGCGGCTGATGGTGGTGATGCTTGTGATAGTGATGATGATAATGATGGCGTGCTAGATGGTGCCGATAATTGTTCATTGAAAGCTAATAGTGATCAAGCTGATACTGATCGTGATGGCGTCGGTAATGTTTGTGATGAAACTCCAAATGGACCGACAACACCAACTCCACCAACTGCGACATTTAGTGGTGAAGTGGTTTATAGTCAGAATAACGATCCGTTGATGCCAGAAATTAAGATTACCGGGTTGCCTGTAGATGGTGTGGTTTTGAATTTGTTTGAACAAGGTGTAACAGGTCCTAAATACACTGCTTACTACTATTGTTATAAAAATTCGACAATTACAGGTTGTCCTCGTTACGAAGACAATCGTTACGAAAATAATAGTCGTGTAGTTGATTTGCGTGAATACGCAGCTACAAGTTTGGTGAGCGAACGCACATATTATTACAAACTTTATGTTTATAAAAATGGTGCAGAGACGTATGTCGATACCAGTGATAACTTCTTGTATCGTGTCAATCGACCAAATCCGGTAAATCCAACACCAACTCCAGGTGCTCGTTTGCCACAAAAAAGTTGTGAATATTATTTCGCTGATGTTAGCCCAGCTTCACCATCTTGTTATGCTATAGCATTGGCTCGTGAGCTTGGTGTCTTCTATGGCTACAAAAATAATTATGGTCAAACAGTGTTCAATCCTCGTGGTGATATCTCTCGTGCAGAAATCTTGGCTGTAACCAATCGTTTTGCTGGATTACCTGAGGTTAACTATTTCCCTGATGCTGATGGGAACTTAGGTTTCCGAGATTTAACTTTGCATATTAATAAAGCTGATTCCAATTGGTTTATGAAAGAAGTCAAACGTGCTAAGGCTTTCTTGAAAGGTTATCCGGATGGAACTTTCAGACCTTTTGGTAACACTACTTATGCTGAAGCTGTGAAATTGATTTTGGAATCAGGTTTCCGTGGAGGTGCGCTAAATGGTGCCAAGCCGACATTTGTCGAAACAGGTACGCCATGGTTTGCTGGTTACTTCCAATTCTCTGCTGACAAAGGTGTATTCATTCGCCAAGATGGTAATAGTGTGATTACGCGTGAAGCAGTGGCTCAATACTTCGCTGATCTCTACAATGCTGGTCTAATTAGACGCTAGTAGATTAGTTTGTGATTGGAGAGGCTTAGTGGTACATTCCTAGTGTATGTATCACTAAGCTTTTTTTATGCGAAAAATGCTGATGTTGCTGTTGTCTGTCTTGATTTTGGTGTTGAATGTTGGCTGTGTTAAATCTGATACGGAAAAGGTTGATTATACCTATTATGTTCCGGAGCTATACCCTTTGCCCGATGTGGATTGGAGTCAGCAAGAGTTAGAATTGCAACCGCAGCCCGTTCTACGCTATGGCGAAGATGGTTCAGAAGAAATTGTCGTTGCTGATTTGTATAAGCGTTATGGTAGCTATTTTATTTTTCTTGGTAGTAACGGTGAACAGATTTATTTGGGGCGAAGTAATACTAATTATTTGAGTGAAGGTGCTGTTGAGCCGTTCTATTTTTCAGCTAGGGAGGATGGTAATTGTACTTTTTGTCGTTTGGATTTAGAGACTGGTGTGATGCATAAACTCCAATTTTTTGATGATTTTTATGGCACCGATATTGATTATGAACTTAGTCCCGATGGAAAATGTATGGCTTTTGTCCCCTATTTTATCGATGAAATTACTTACGAGCAAAATTCAAATGCTCTTTATTATGCAAATTTTGCCGAAGATACAGTTGGAATTTTGACTAAGCTTCAAGCAGGAGAAAGTTTTGGTTATGATGGTGTGGGGTATAATTTTAGTACACCTGATTGGGCTTTGAGCTTTGTTGGTGTAAGTTTGCTAAAAGCAATTGTTTATAAAGAAGCTACTGAAGAACTCCTCCGCCAAGAATTATTCTATATACCGTAGTTGTATTCCTGTTGGTTTTGTGCTATAATGATGAGATTTAATATCAAAATTTAGC
>CAZXGE010000023.1:7491-10508 GCA_964640445.1 uncultured Candidatus Peribacteria bacterium | reverse complement strand
AGTGCGGCCACTACTCCGTCTAATCAAGATCAAATTGTAACTCAATCTGCTGAAGCAGCTGAGCGGCCTATGGCTAAGCCATTGGTTTCTGAGGAACAAGGTCTGGATGAAGCTCAAACTATCAAAAATCTTTTGGATAATCGCGGGCATAAAGTGTTGGTGGACTATGCTCCGGTTCAAGAATTTAATCAGACTTTACAAGTTTTGATTAAGCAACATTCTAAGGAAAAAGAAAATCTTTTCAAATTGATTGAAGCTTTCCAGAATAAAGTTGTTACTTTGGAAACTAAGCTGAAGTCAACTGAGGAAAAAGGTAAAAGTTGGTATCGCTTTTGGTAAAAGCAAAACAAAAATAAAACATGTCTGTGGTTAAGTTGTTGCCGAGTCTTGTGTCAAGAGACTAGGCGTTAAAAACCTCCTTGGTAAAAAGGAGGTTTTTGTTTATAGTGATTTTGTAAATATTTAAATCAAAAAGATATGTCACTTTTCGACAATACTTTGGCCCAATTAGGTGGTGCGGCTCAAATCATGGGGCTAGATCCGGCTAAGCACGAGTATCTAAAACACCCTCATCGTATTTTGACTGTAAATTTCCCGGTTAAGATGGATAATGGCGAGTCTAGAATGTTTACCGGTTATCGCGTTCAGCATAATAATTTAGCTGGTCCTTACAAAGGCGGCTTTCGTTTTGGTTTAGGTGTAGAAGAAGATGAGGTTAAAGCTTTGGCGACTTGGATGACATTTAAGTGTGCAGTGGTGGGTATTCCTTTCGGTGGTGGTAAAGGTGGGGTTGTCGTTGATCCCAAAGAAGTTTCCGATGCGGAAAAAGAACGAATTACTCGTGGGTATGTGCGAGCTTTGGGTGAAGCAATTGGTCCTGATCGCGATATCCCCGCTCCTGATATGTACACGGATGGGCAAGTTATGGCTTGGGCCACTGATGAATTTATCCGTTCTGGCCATCCCAACGCTTTGGGTGTTTTCACCGGCAAGCCACTGGAGTTTGGTGGTTCGATAGGGCGAGCGGAAGCAACGGCACAAGGCGGTGTCTTTGCCTTAATGCATCATTTGCGTAGTCAGAATTTTGTGCCAGCCGAAACTCGTGTTGTTGTGCAAGGTTTTGGTAATGCCGGTAGTTATGTAGCCAAGATTTTGGCCGAGGCAGGTTTTAAGGTCGTGGCTGTTTCCGATTCCAGCGGTGGTTTGTATGCTGAGGGTGGATTGGATATTCCGGCAGCGATTAGTTGTAAAGTGGAGTTTGGCGCAGTGAATAAGTGTGAACATGCTGTGCTTAATCATGATCAAATGGCTCAAAGTGGTGCTCGCAAAATTACAAACGAAGAACTGTTGGAGTTGCCATGTGAACTATTGGTTTTGTCGGCATTGGAAAATCAAGTTACTGGTGCTAATGCAGCCAAGATTCAAGCTAAACTCATCATGGAGTTGGCAAATGGACCAGTGACTCCCGAAGCTGATAAAATTTTGAAAGGCAGAGGTATTGATGTGATGCCAGATATTTTAATGAACGCCGGTGGTGTGACTGTTAGCTACTTTGAATGGGTGCAAAATCTGACTAATCTCTATTGGCCAGCTAGCGAAGTTGAAGAGCGCTTGAAGAAAATTATGGAAAACGCCTATGAACGCGTGCATGCCACCAAAATGAAATATAATTGTAGCTACCGTGAGGCGGCTTTTGTCTCCGCATTAACTCGTTTGGAGAAATTGATGGATCTGAGGGGGGTAGTAAGCTAAAATAATTTCAAGTTGTTGGCTAGTTAAAAATGCAGATTCTAGTTGTCAGTTTTTATCTGTTTGCTGTAAATTTCAAATACTTAATTTAATTGCTTAAATGCAAAACTCTCAATCTTTGTTCGCAACCATGATGTTGATGACAATGATGATGCCTAGCCGGCAGGAGTTTAGTGTAAGCATTTAAAATTGAGACTTTAAATCACTTACAACTTGACCCCCAGCCGGCGCAATCCGGTCGGGGGTCTTTTTTTTAACCCCAAAAATTTATGAGTAAGTTAGTTTTGGATCGGGAAGGTAATGGTGGAAATGGAGGAAGTGTGCAGAATTTGGCAGGGCGAGAGTATACAGGCGGTGGTCTTTGTTTCCGCCAGGGAACGCACGTTTTGGCAGGCCCATATGGTACGGAGCTGAAAAAGTTAATTGGTGATCGGCCTGAGCTTTCCGAGGCACAAATGGATACCTTACGGCTAGAAATTGCTAGCAAGTATGTAGATGCCGGTGCGGACACTGTGTTGGCTGACAGTTTTGGGCTCCGGAATTTAATTAATAATTCAGCAGCTTTGGAAACCCTTGAGCACCAATTTCAGGGACGCATTAATGTATTAAACTTGTTGATTGACATCTATGGTAGTCAGATAAAGCTTGCGGGGGCCTCTCTGGGGCCATTTGGTGATTGTTATAAGCCCGAGCAGGGTCCTAAGAGCATTGCTGAGGCTCAAGAGTTTCATGAAGAGCAGGCTAAATTTGTAGGTCGTATTTTTAGTCAACACCCACGCGCCTGGTTCGAAACTTTCAATAACAAAACTGATGCCCTGGGAGCCGTGCTTGCTGCCAAAAGGCTGGGAGTGGATACTAGCCTCAGTTTTGTACTTGGCACTGATGGCAATCTTCTCAGTAGCGAAAGTCTGGAAGCAACAATCCGTGAAATTGATACCAAAACAGGCAATTATGCTAAAGCATTTGGGCTTAACTGTTGCACATTTGATGCTGCCCAAAAAGCTTTGGCTAGCATCAAAGACCCCAAAATTCTTGCTAGAATTCAGATTATTTATCCTAACGCTGCTAAAGAAGAAAGCCATAGTAATTTGGAGAATAGTGACCAGGTTATCGGTTTGGCTGGTGAACAAGCAATTGCTGAATATCGTCGCCTGATCACCCTGCAACGCAAATATCCAAATCTCAAAGTAGTAGGCGGTTGTTGTGGCTATAATCCGAGTAATATTAAGGATTTGCGAGCATTGGTTGGTGGTGCGACTAGACAGGTA
>CAZXGE010000023.1:0-7391 GCA_964640445.1 uncultured Candidatus Peribacteria bacterium | reverse complement strand
TCCGAGTAATATTAAGGATTTGCGAGCATTGGTTGGTGGTGCGACTAGACAGGTAACTGTATTTTAGGTTGCTTAGACTGAATATCATCTTAAGCCAATAAACCGTTGACTAGTCAAAGAACTATCTTTAACATAGCGGAGCCGCAAATTTGCTAACCGCATACATATTATGCAACAAGCCATTTATTACTTCTCCGAAGGAGATAAAAGTATGAAACAGTTGCTTGGTGGTAAGGGTGCTAACTTGGCAGAAATGACCAAGCTTGGTTTGCCTGTGCCTCCAGGTTTTACGATTACAACAGAAACTTGTGATTATTACCACAAAAAAGGTGGCTACCCACACAGTTTTTCTGAAGAGCTAAGTACGCATATCAAACGCCTAGAGGGAGATATTGGTAAAAAATTCGGTGATCCAGCCGATCCATTATTGGTTTCTGTACGTTCCGGTGCTGCAGCAAGTATGCCCGGTATGATGGATACAATTTTGAATTTGGGTTTGAATAGTCAAAGCGTAGAAGGTTTAGCTACTAAAACTGGCAACCCGCGTTTTGCTTACGATTCTTTCCGCCGGTTTATTCAAATGTTTAGTAATGTGGTTTTGGGTGTTGATCATCATAATTTCGAACATTTAATTAGTGATCTGAAGCAAGAAAGAGGTGTTAAAGAAGATACAGAGTTAACAACAGAAGATCTAAAAGAGCTAGTAGTACAGTATAAAAATTTAGTCAAAACCAAGACTGGATCAGATTTTCCTGAGTTGCCAGAGCATCAATTGGATTTGGCAATCAAGGCGGTTTTCGACTCATGGAATAACGATCGGGCTATTACTTATCGCCGGATCAATAATATTTTCGGCCTATTGGGTACTGCGGTCAATGTGCAAGCGATGGTGTTTGGTAACATGGGTGAGACTTCCGGGACTGGTGTGGCTTTCACGAGAAATCCATCTACAGGCGAAAAAATGTTTTTTGGTGAATTTTTGTGCAATGCTCAAGGTGAAGATGTTGTGGCTGGGATCAGAACGCCACGGCCAATTAAGGAGCTTGCTGATGCAATGCCGGAAACATATAACGAGCTTGTGGAGTTTAAAGATCAATTGGAAAAATATTTTGCTGATATGCAAGATATCGAATTTACAATCCAGGAAGGGCGCTTATTTATTCTTCAAACTAGAAATGGTAAGCGTACAGCCAAAGCAGCAGTAAAAATCGCTATTGATTTGGTTGGTGAAGGTTTGGCGACAAAAGAGCAAGCATTGCTCAAGATTGAGCCACAATCTCTAGATCAATTATTACATCCACAGCTAGATCCAGCAGCGGAAAAAGTTGTGTTGGCCAAAGGTTTACCTGCTTCCCCCGGTGCCGTTACGGGTAAGGTCGTCTTCTCGGCCGATGATGCAGTTTTGGCTGTAGAGAAAGGCGAAAAAGTGATTTTGGTTAGAAAGGAAACTTCGCCTGAAGATATTCATGGGATGCATGTAGCGGAAGGGATTTTGACCTCTACAGGAGGCATGACTAGTCATGCGGCTGTCGTGGCTCGTGGTATGGGGAAATCTTGTATTGCTGGTTGTGCTGATGTGATGATCAACGGTGCCGAGAAATATTTTGAAGTTAATGGTGAACGTTTTGTTGAGGGTGATCTTATTACCTTGGATGGTGGTGCTGGCCTTGTGATTAAAGGTGATGTACCTAAGCTAGACACTGGTATTTCTGAAGAAATGCAAACAATCTTGGAGTGGGCTGACGAAATCAGAACACTCAGAGTGCGTACGAATGCTGATACGCCAGCGGACGCTCAAAAAGCTCGCGAATTGGGTGCTCAAGGTATTGGTCTAACCAGAACTGAGCATATGTTCTTTGATGAAGATAGGATCGATGTCGTGCGCAAAATGATTATGGCCAAAGACGAAGCTGCTCGAAGACAGTATTTGGAGCTGTTATTGCCATTCCAGAAAGCTGATTTTATGGGTATTTTCGAAGCGATGTCTGGTTTGCCAGTGACTGTGCGCCTTTTGGATCCACCATTGCATGAGTTTTTGCCCCAAAATGATGCCAAGCTAATGGAATTGGCTAATCAAATGGAAGTTGAGTACAAGGAGCTGAAACAAGTTGTAGACAATTTGCACGAAGTAAATCCAATGCTAGGTCATCGTGGATGCCGTCTGGGTATTACCTATCCGGAAATCTACGAAATGCAAGTTCGTGCCATTACAGAGGCTGCAATTGAAGCAACAAACGCCGGTCATAAGGTGATTGTGGAGATTGAAGTGCCGCTAGTTGGTAATGTTACTGAATTTAAGTTTGTCAAAGAGCAGATCGAATCAGCGATCTTGGGTTATGGCAGTAGTGTGAATTTCGTTTATAAGATCGGTACAATGATCGAAATCCCGCGTGCTTGTCTAACGGCCGATGAAATTGCTGAAGTGGCAGATTTCTTCTCTTTTGGTACTAACGATCTAACGCAAACAACACTAGGCCTTTCTCGTGATGATGCTGGTAAATTCATCGCTGAATACCTAACTAAAGGTATTATTGAGCGCGATCCAGGTGAAACAATTGATCAAAATGGTGTCGGCAAACTGATGCAGATGGCTGTCGGTTTGGGACGCCAAGTTAAGCACGATCTGGATATCGGTATCTGTGGAGAGCATGGCGGTGAGCCTGACTCAATCGATTTCTGTCATCGTATTGGCTTGAACTATGTTAGTTGTTCGCCATTCCGTGTGCCAATTGCCCGCTTAGCGGCTGCTCATGCGGCAATTAAGAATAGAAAGTAGTTAAGATAATTTGCTATAGATTTTAGCCCGTTCGGAACTCTGGCTTCTGATCGGGCTTTTTTCTTTAATTTCTTTAAAAAACTCTGGACTTATTTTTTGAGACTTGGTATAAATTGGTGGCTTTAGTTTAAGCCACCTTAGCTCAGCTGGTAGAGCAACCGCCTTGTAAGCGGTAGGTCGTCGGTTCGAACCCGACAGGTGGCTCCATTTTGATTGAAGTAATCATCGTCAAAAACCTCCGGTTCTTGCGATGAGTTCTCCTCGGGTCGGTAAGCAAAGCTTGCCAGCCTTCGCTCGTTACATATCGTTAAGTAAACTTACGACATGTTCCTCACTCGGGTCGGTAGCTCGCATTCGCGAGGAACCTTCCCCGCTCAGGTATTTGCTTTCAAGCAAGCTTGAGCAAAACCTCCTCGGGTCGGTAGCTCACTCTGTGAGTAACCTCCCTCGTCAAACATCATCGTCAAAAACCTCCGGTTCTTGCGATGAGTTCTCCTCGGGTCGGTAGCTCACTCTGTGAGTAATCTCCCTCGTCAAACATCATCGTCAAAAACCTCCGGTTCTTGCGATGAGTTCTTCTCGGGTCGGTACCGAAGTGGTCAAACGGGGCGGACTGTAAATCCGCTGGCTCTGCCTTCGAAGGTTCAAGTCCTTCCCGGCCCACCATTATTCCAACTCCCCGGCTTGCCGGGTTTTTTGGATTGCACAGTGAGATGGCTCGGCTGTGAATAGTCTTCTTTTGTCTATCAATTCGCCAGTTTTCTATGGTTTGCGCAATTGTTTTCTTGTTGATCTGAGCATAAAGTATTCTTACTTAGTTTTAACTGTTTGACATGAAAACCATCGGCATCTTAGGCGGTATGAGTTGGGAATCAACAAAGGAGTATTACAGGCTTATTAATGAGTTAACTCGTGATCACTTTGGCGGTTTGAAATCAGCTAAAATGATTGTCTACTCTTTCGATTTCGAGGAGATTGCTCGTATGCAAACAGAAGCTCGTTGGGAGGAGGCGGGAGAGCTTTTGGCTAAAACAGCGGTTGATCTTGAGCGTGCTGGCGCCGAAATTATGCTAATTGCCACCAATACAATGCATAAATTAGCCGACTATGTTGAACGGGCTATTTCTGGTCATTTTTTGCATATTGCTGATGCAACAGCCGATAAGGTTAAGGAACTTGGAGTTAGTACTGTTGGGCTTTTAGGTACTCGCTACACAATGCAGCAAGATTTTTACCGTCAAAGATTAGAGGTTAAGCATGGTTTAACTGTTTTGACTCCGGATTCGCGGGCTATGGATAGGGTCAATGAATTGATTTTTGCGGAATTATGCCAGGGTGTTGTGAAAGATAGTAGTGTAGTTGAATTTAAGGAGATCATAGCTGCTTTGGGTGTAGATGGGGCGGAGGCGATGCTTTTGGCCTGCACAGAGTTGCCTATGTTGGTTAAGCAAGATTTACAGAAGCGGCCCTATATTTTGGATACAATGCAGTTGCATGCCGAAGCGGCATTTAAATTGGCAATTGCTGAAATTTCTTAGCACACACTATAGACAAGTGCTAATTTGGCGGTTATAATTGTTACGAACACTACTTTTTTTAAGTCGTAATTTTCTTTATGGCAATGAATCCCTATGATCTTTTAGGTGTCAGTAAGACCGCTACTCCTGACGAAATTAAAAAGGCTTATCGTACTTTGGCTCATAAATATCACCCCGATCGCAATCCAGATAATCAGGAATCTGAGCAGAAATTTAAGGAAGTTAGCGCTGCTTATGAAATTCTATCCGATCCCAAAAAGCGCCAACAATATGATACATTTGGTGCTGCTGGCGGTCCTGGTGGTGCCGGTGGCTTTGGGCAAGGCGGCTTCGATTTTAGTAATTTCGACTTTGGTGGTGGTGGAGAGATGTTTGCCGATATTTTTGAAAGTTTTTTTGGTGGCGGTTCTGGTGGTGGTGGCCGTTCTGCGGATAAATCAGGTCGTAATTTGGAAATGAATCTAACTGTCGATTTCCTGGATGCGGCTTTTGGTGCTAATAAGACAATTCGCTATCAGCGTGTAGGTCGTTGTGAAAGCTGTTCTGGTACTGGTGCCAAAGCTGGCACGAAAGTGCAAACTTGTGGTACTTGTGGCGGTCGTGGTCAGGTGCAAGAGCGTCGGCAGACTTTCCTTGGTCAAGTTTTGACTAATCGTGTTTGTCCAAATTGTCATGGCGAAGGCCAAATCCCTGAGTCTCCGTGCTCAGATTGTTCTGGTCGTGGTTTGAAGCAGATCGAGGAAGAAACCGTGATTAAGATCCCCGCTGGCATTGGTCATGGTGCGACTATGCGTGTCCAGGGTAAAGGCGATGCCGGACGCAATGGTGGTGATGGCGACCTCTATTTGCATATTAATATTAAGCCTCATCCTCGTTTCAAAAGAGATGGTAGTGACATTTATACAACACAGAAAATTCATGTTCTGAGCGCGATTTTGGGCGATGAAATCCAGATTGAGACAATTCATGGTCGAGAAATCCTGAAAATTAACCCTGGTACTACAGAAGGGCAAGTTTATCGCTTAAAGAACCTAGGCGTGCCACATTTGAATTCTCCAGAGGAAAAAGGTGATCATTATGTTAAAATCGAGTTGATTATCCCAGATAAACTAAGCGGCAAAGAGCGTGATCATTATTTGGAGTTGGCTAAATTAGCCGATTTGAAAGTGAAACCTACGAAAAAGGGTTTATTTAGCTAGTTTCTAGTATTAGGATAGGTAGGATGGTAGGCTGACAAAGATGTATTTTGCTATATTTATGATTTTTGGCAATTGATTAATCAAGCGGATTTGTAACGAACCGATGTCCAACTGCGTATTTAGGTGTGAATTGATGCCAATGCGTCATTGCTCTTTTACGGAAAAAAGCTTATCGCTAAGCCGAAAAGCGATTGTCGACTAGCCAATCATTTGAATTAGAAAATATTGACTAGTCGTGTCACTAGTAAAGTGGCTTTGGATAATCGAAAACTTTGACTTTGGTTAATCAAATTGCTAGATTGTGCCTTGATCCGGACCAGTACCTGGTTGGATCTACAAAGACTCCGCTGGAATCTCTCGAAATTAGAAGCGAGTCATTACGCCCTAGGATAACAACTCCTGATACCCTATGTCCTTTGAAATCATTGGAATAAGAGTTTACTGATGAAAATCGAAAAAAACTTTAAAACAGACGCTGGTTTTGCTTTGACTTAGGCAAGTAGCGAAGCCAGTGCGAAAACTACGTTTATGACACAACCGAAATCGTCATAAATGCAACTTGCTTAAGCTGAATGTATTTGTCGTCAAAACGCCTTGGTTGGGGTGTGACAAAAAAGTTCTCTTTTTGTTATATATTATTTAATTACTAAGCTTACTATGGGTAATACATTTACTCTTAAGTTGAGAAAGTTTGTTGCGACATTGTCGTTGACAACTCTTCTTGCTTCTATGTTGGTCGTACCTCAAGCTTCTGGTGCAAATTTGGACGAAGCTCCAAGTTGGGCTAGAAACGCTGTAGAGGAACTTGCTGACTTGAGTCAGTCAAGCCTTCGTCTTAACGACGCTACTGATAAGTGTGAATTTTCTAAAATGCTTACAGTTGCTTTCGGTCTAGAGGAAGAAACTTTGGATCCATTCACATTCACTGATGTTCCTGAATGGGCTAAAGGTTATGTTGGCGCTATGGTCAACAACGAAATTGCTAAAGGTGATTCTGCAACTAAATTCGGTTGTGGCGCTCCTATGAGCCGTGCGGTACAAGTTAAAATGATCGTTAACGCTCTAGGTCTTGAAGAAGGTACACTAGACTCTAAATATGACAGCGAATTCGCTGGCGTAGAATGGGCTAAAGGTGCTTTCGCTGCTGCTCTAACTGAAGGTATCGTCAAAGGTGACGATTCTACTGGTGCTCTTCGCCCAGCTGCTAACGCTAACCGTGCTGAATCTTTCGTTCTAGCTTACCGCGCTATGGGTGGTGACGAAAGCGAAGGTGAGGAAGAAACTGCTAAAGGTGGTCTTACTGTATCTTTGGCTTCTGGTTCTCCAGCGGGTTTAAACATCCCTGCTAAGGCAAGTTCAGTTGAACTTCTTCGCTTCGATGTTAAAGCTTCTTCTGAAGGTCCTGTGACAGTTGATGCGATCACTGTTCATAAAACAGGTATTTCTGATGTTGCTGCTGGTTTCCAAGGTTACCTTTATGAAGGTTCTGAGCGCCTAACAGCTGGTAAAAGTTTGAATTCAGATAGCGAAACTATGAGTTTCCGCAATTTGGCTATGACTTTGAAAGCTGGTGAAACACGAACTCTAAGTGTTCGTGCTGACATCGGTGATACAGCTACTACAGGTGATATCGCTTTGGAAATTACTGAAGTTGAAAGTTCTGCTGCTTCTCTAAGTGGTGTAACTCTAAAAGGTGGTTTAAATTCACTTTCTACTACTGAAGTAGGTACTATCACTGTTGAAGACACTGGTTCTATTGAAGATCCACAAGTTGGTCAACAAGATGCTATTATCGCTAAATTCAAAGTTACAGCTGGTACAAATGATGCTCTGGTTAAAGAGCTCGGTGTTTACCTTGCTGGTACTGTTTCTACAGAA
>CAZXGE010000022.1:0-10751 GCA_964640445.1 uncultured Candidatus Peribacteria bacterium | reverse complement strand
TGCAAAATGGCAAATCTAGCAATAAAAATACAATTATGAAACTCATTCACCGCCAAATCATCAAATTATTTTTCAGCAAAACCATTAAACATTGGGGGCTGGTGTTGGCGATTGTTGTTGGTGTGGCTGGGGGAATTGCGGCAGATTTTGTTGTGCCGTATTTTTACAAAATCATTATTGACCTAGTCAGCAACCAAAGCCAAGACTATAAGCTAATTTTCCGCACACTACTTTGGGCATTTTTGGCTTCGATAATTTTTGAACAATTTTGGCGTTTGGCGGGAATTGCCAATATCAAAATCCAAACCAAAGTCACCGAAGAATTGCTCAACGAAAATTTCGAACAAATTCAAAAACATTCTTATAGTTTTTTCACCAACAATTTTACGGGTGGTTTGGTCAAAAAAGTTAATCGTTTTGCCGCCAGCTATGACCGGATCCTCAACAATACCATCTGGACTTTTTTAACATTAATCATTCGTATTACAGGCTCCTTAGCCGTTTTCCTACTCACAGATCTGCGAATCGCCTTGGCCTTTGGTCTTTGGTTAATTATTTTTTTGATCGGTTTAAACTGGTTTTTAAATTTCCACATCCAATACGAAACTTCAGCCTCCAAAGCCGAAACCAAAGTCAGTAGCCGTCTAGCCGACACCATTACCAATTTTGAAAACATCAAGCTTTTTGCCGGATTACGCTTCGAACAAAGAAACTTCCATCAAGTGGTCAACGAAGCCATGAAAAAACAAGCGAAATCTTGGTATATTTTCGAAGGTTTCTTTGGCCTCAAAGGTATCTTCATGGTTATTGGCGAATTTGGCATCATGTATTTGGCGCTGAAATTATGGCAACAAGGCGAAATCTCCATCGGGACCGTTGTTTTAATTCAAGCCTATTTGGCACTAATTATGTTCCGCATTTGGGATCTCACCCATGTGCTCAAAGACATCTATTCCGACCTGGCCAATGCTGAAGAAATGATGGAAATCATCAACGAAAAAAATCAAATCAAAGACCGCAAAAACGCTAGAAATCTGCAAATCAAAGAGGGGATTATTAAGTTTGAAGCTGTGACTTATTTGTACAATGAAAATAAACCTTTATTTGATAAATTAAACATTGAAATTAAACCGCAAGAAAAAGTCGCTATCGTCGGCGAATCGGGAGCAGGGAAGTCAACTTTTGTAAAATTATTGCTACGACTTTACGATGTCCAGTCGGGCAAAATTTTGATCGACGACCAAAACATCAAAAATGTAAAACAAGACAGCCTCAGGGCCAACATTGCCTTTGTACCACAAGACCCGGCCATGTTCCACCGCACTATTATCGAAAATATCCGCTACGGTAATATCAAAGCCACCGACGCTGAAGTTATCCAAGCCGCCAAACTGGCACGCTGCCATGACTTCATCCAAAAAACAGAACACGGCTACCAGACGATGGTTGGCGACCGTGGGATCAAATTATCTGGTGGTGAAAGACAAAGAATCGCCATTGCTCGAGCAATCCTCAAAAATGCTCCAATCTTAGTCCTAGACGAAGCCACATCCAGTCTCGATTCCAAATCCGAACAAGTCATCCAAGAAGCACTCAACAACCTCATGCAAAACAAAACGGTAATTGCTATCGCACACAGACTTTCCACAATCAGAGCCATGGATCGCATTATTGTTGTGGAAAACGGCCAAGTCTTAGAAGAGGGCAAACACGATGAGTTGATCGAAAAAGACGCTCACTACGCTGAACTTTGGCGAATCCAAAGCCAATAAAACCCAATGATCTATCTTAAGCGACCATTTTTTGTGCAAAATCTTCTTCTACAAATCGATTAGGATCAAAAACTGGCTTAGCGCCAAAGACTCTACCCAAAGCCCTCCTAGCCCTAGATTTTTTTACATTTCTAGATACAGCTCCATCCAAATAATTTTTACGAACTGAATTTCTAGCTTTGATAAGTAGCCTCTCCAGCTTAACTTCTTCCTTTTGCATCGCCACCAACATCGCCTCGGTTTCTTTAATCAACCCATCCAAAACTTTCGAACTAGATTTAAGCTCAGCCAAATCCCTATATGCTCTCAAACTCCAACTAGCTTTCAACTCATTCATAGTCTTTTTCATCGCATCCCTTTCCTGCCTATATGCCGCCAATTGCTTAGTAATATAGTTGCGATTTTTGGCTAAATTTTTGGCATTTTTAGTCAGTTGCTGATAGCTAGCTTCCGCATCATTCTTTGGTTTAGTTTTTTGCTCTTTGTAATTCAAAACAGCGAAAACCTCCTGTGCCGTCTGCGCCTGCATCAATTTAACAAGTGCATCCGGACCACCATATTGTTCCGGATTCGCCACAACCTTCTTCACTGCATTTTGCTTCAATACTTCGACCAAATTCACAGGAGGAGCGGGGAGAGAATTAACCTGTTGTTGCGCAGGCAAATTTGCCCCATTTAGTAGATCCAAAGCAGCCGCTGACAATCCACCATCTTCATCATCTAAACCGAACATGATTAGTTAATTTAAAGATAAAAATCCTTAAATTATAACACAAAATCCCTAGATTTAAAAGCTATTAATAGCGGAAACTTAACTACAGCTCGAAAAATCCTACCTACACGCCAAGGCTGCTTCCATAAACGCCAGACCCACTCCAAACCCATTTTTCGCCAACCAAACCCAGCCCTTAGACTAGGATCAGCCAAAAAATCGAATGCACCACCCACGCCACAAGCCAATTTAATTTGCGCCAACTGTGCCAAATTCTTGGCCAACCAGAGCTCCTGAGACGGCGCACCAAAAGCCACAAACAAAACTTTGGCCCCCGAAGCATTTATCTTCGCCAAAATTCTCTCACGATCAAAATCCTGACTACTACCACTATCCACACCGACTATCTGCGCATTTGGATAATTTTTTTTAACTGATTCAGCCACACCCGCAGCTCCTCCCAACAAAAACACAGGCAGTTCATCGTTTTTAGCCAAAAACTCAGCTAAAAAATCAACACCTGTCAGACGCTTTAGCTTTAAAGCTGCTCTTTCCCCAAAATTTCTAAATAAGCCGAAAAACAAAACTGACGGCAACACCAAAATCAACCGCAGCAACACAGGATAATCAGCAAATTTCGCCAAAAACCAATCCGCCCAAACCAAACCAAAACCGTCAACTGTACAATAATCAACCCGCTTTAAAACAGCTAAAAACTCTGGATTATGCCTAGAAGTCAACAAAATTTCCGGATTGGGTGTCGCTAAAAATAACTGCCGAGCCGTACAATCCGACAAAGCAAATTCAGCTAAACCTACAACAAAATCAGCCAAATCTGCCTGCACAAAACTCAAACCCAACAACTCTTTTTGCTTAAATTTTTGTTTAAACACGACAAATCCAAATTAAATTATTAGCCTGGCGAAATGGCACCTCCACGCCCTTAGTCGAAGCCCGAAATTCATGCAAAATTGTATATCCAGCATCTCGCAACAATGCACGCATCTCAAAAGGTGTAAATGCGTGATAATAGCGTAAAGATTTCGACTTATCCCAATAAAAAAATGTATCGTTCCAATCGTAACGACCAAAAGACTTCAAAAATCGCCACAAACTAGCTCGAATCAACGGCAAATATTTGGGCTGAAACAAATTCCAAACCGAAATCACCACCAAACCATCAACCTTCGTCACACGCCTAAATTCAGCCAAAACTTTCAAACGATTATCACGACCAGGAATATGGTGAAAAGCCGCAATACAAAAAGTTGTATCAAAACTACTAGCCTTAAATGGCAACTTCATCATAGTCCCATTTACAAATTTAACTTTGCGCTTTTCCGCAGCAGTCAAAGCTGCACGCGACTTTTCAGCATGAGAAAGTAAAAGTTTGCTCAAATCCAAGCCAGTATAATTAACATCCAAATCCGCTAAACCCTGAAAATAAAAACGCCCATTACCACAACCAACATCCAAAATCCGACTCTTAGGCACAATCAATTCTCGATACAACTCAAACTCCGCCCAAGCCGCACGCCTAGTCCGACTAAACTGCTCAGAAATTTCATCGTAATGTGACTTAACTTGCTTTAAAATTGATTTAGCAGTTTTTGCTTTCATATACTATCAATAGTTGTTTTCTAAAGTATAAGCTGTTAAGCTTCAACACTCAAACTATTTACAAAAATTATGGCCGTTTACGAAATCCGCCCCGAGCTAGACACAATTTGCCAAGAAGTTATCCGTGAACTCTATCGTTTTGGCGACCTCGCTGATTTTGCCTTGCTCGACCTACGCAAAGTTGAAAAAATCAGAAACAATGTGATCAAACGATTTGGGCTAGATGCTGCACCCCGCAATATCGAACTATTAAAGGCTTATCGCGATCTGATCGAACTAGGTGATATTGAACCAAATGACACAATCTATGGCTTTTTAGTCAAAAGAAAAATCCGCAGCCTCTCGGGAATTTCCAACATCACAGTCCTCATGAAAGCATACGGCTGCCCTGGCAAATGTATTTTTTGCCCCACGCAACCAGGCATGCCCAAGAGCTATTTTTCCACCCAACCAGCCATGCTCAGGGCCGTCAGAAACGGCTTCAATTGCTACAAACAAATGAAAACACGCCTCAATGGTCTAAAAACCCAAGGTCACGACACCAGCAAAATCGATGTCCGCACAGCTGGGGGCACTTGGTCATCATACCCACTGGACTATCAAGAACATTTCGTCAAAAGTATTTATTTTGCCCTAAACGAAGGCCCGGGAGAATTTCTCGATGAAGAAACAGTCGAAAAACTGATATCCGAAGCCAATTTAGCCGATCTAATCAAAACCAACGAAACCGCCGAATCTCGCTGTGTTGGGCTCTGGATCGAAACCAGACCCGATTGGGTCACCATCGAAGAAATCATCCGTCTACGCAATTTTGGCGTCACAGGCATCGAGCTGGGAATTCAAACCACATCCGACCCTGTCAACGAATTCAACGAACGCGGCCATGGCCTAGCAGAATCCATAGCTGCCACCAAACTTGCTCGCGACGCTGGCCTCAAAGTTTGTCACCACCTCATGCCCAACCTCCCGACAGCAACCATGGAAGACGACCTAAACTCCATTGCAGACCTCTTTGGCAAAGGCATCCTCGAACCCGACTATATCAAAGTCTACCCCTGCATGGTCACGCCATACACCAAACTGGCCAAAATGATCGAAAAGGACCCCAGCATTTTCACGCCATATAGCGACCAAGAACTCAGTCAATTACTCGTCGAAATTCTCAAAAAAGTCCCAGAATACTGCCGTATTATCCGAATTTTAAGAGATTTCCCTTCAGAATTAATCCTTCAAGGTTCCAAAATCAGCAATCTCAGACAAGTCCTAGAACAGCAAGGAGTCAAAGCCCGAGACATCCGCGCCCGCGAAATCAAAGGTGAAAATTTCGACCCCGAAAATGTCGAACTAATTTGCCGCAGCTACGAAGCCAACGCCGGCACCGAACATTTCTTGAGCTTCGAAGATACCAGCCAAGACAAATTAATCGGCCTACTACGCCTACGCCTTCCCCAAAACCAAAACGACATCTACATCCCCGAGCTCAAAAACGCGGCCCTAATCCGTGAACTACATGTTTATGGCACTCAAAAAAGCCTCAAAAAAAACAGCCAAACTTTATCATCACAAACCCAACACCAAGGCTTTGGCCAGCGCTTGATGCACGAAGCCGAACAAAAAGCCAAACAAGCTGGCTTTAGCAAAATCGCTGTCATCTCAGCCATCGGTACCCGCGAATACTACAAAAAACTAGGCTACAAACTAGAAGGAACATATATGACAAAAGAGATTTAGAGAGTAACAGAACCGAATTAAACAACAAAAGGGGAGCAGGGGAATAACCAAAGTAGAAAACCTCAAAACAACAACTTAGCCTAAATTTAAGTCCACAAGCTTCATTCTAGGCTATTTTGACATGAAATTTAATTTAATAATTTATAACCAAAATGCAGAGAGAGAAGAGAAAAGCAGAAGTTTTGCACACCCATTCAAAACCCCGCACAATAAATCTTGTACAAACCAAGACGCTTATACACATAGTTTTACACGATCAATAAACGATCAAAAACCAACAAACCCAACATCAACAAATCCTAATAATGATTAAATCATATGCTTATTTATTCATTTATATTAATTCTTAAATAAAAATCTCCGCCCTACCCACGCTTCTCACCCCAACTCTCAATACGCCACAAACCCCAACCACCCACCACACCCCAACATTCCCAATCCACAAAAAACTCCCTCAACAGGTCTTATATGTTTATAACTAAATTTAAATATGTCAATAATCAACACCAAACTCGCGATCTAGATTTGCTAAGCGATCAAGCAAATGTGGATTACTTTTCAATTCCGGATCAACATCAATAACCTTAGTCGCCAAAGCCCGCGCCATCCCAATTAATTCCTTATCATTAAAACTCGCCATCTTCAGATCAGGAATACCACTCTGCTTAACACCATAAACCTCACCAGGACCACGAAGCTCCAAATCGATCTCTGCCAAGCGAAAGCCATCACTATACTCCGTCATCGCCTGCATCCGCTGACGTACCTCTTCACCACGGCCTTCAGGAAACAAAAAACAATAAGACTGATGCTCACCACGACCAACCCGCCCTCGTAACTGATGAAGCTGAGCCAAACCAAAACGATCAGCACCCTCAATCACCATAATCGTCGCATTAGGAACATCGATACCAACTTCAACAACTGTCGTCGAAACCAAAATCTGGATCTCATTATTCGCAAATTTTTCCATCACAGCATCTTTCTCTTTTTGCTTCATTTTCCCGTGCAACAAACCCAAAACCAAATCAGGAAAAACTTCAGAATTAAGCCTTTCATATTCGGCAATCACTGACTTCAATTGCAACTCTTCCGACTCCTGAATCAAAGGGCAAACAACAAAAGCCTGACGACCAGCCTTAACCTGAGTTTCGATCCAAACATAAGCATCATCACGCTTGGACTCCGGAACAACTCGCGTCACTATTTCACTGCGACCAGCTGGCAACTCATCCAAAATCGAAACTTCTTGATCACCATAAATCGTCAGCGCCAAAGTTCTAGGGATCGGTGTCGCCGTCAAACTCAGCAAATGCGGTGTGCCAAATGACTTCAAAATCTCCCTCTGCTTCACGCCAAAACGATGCTGCTCATCCACAATCGCCAAACCCAAATTTTTGAACTGCACCTTCTCTTGCAACAACGCATGCGTCCCCACAACCAAATCCGCCGTCCCCAAACGCAAACGCTCATAAACTCGCTCTTTTTCCGTTTTTGTCAATGAACCAGCCAAAAACACAGGCGTCACACCATATTTTTGCAAATACTTAAATAAATTCTGATAATGCTGACGCGCCAAAATCTCAGTCGGAGCCATAATCAAACCTTGATAACCAGCACTAATTACCGCCAACAACGAAGCCGCCGCCACCACCGTCTTACCCGAACCAACATCGCCCTCAAGTAGCCGCGACATCGGATAGGGCTTTTGCAAATCTTCCAAAATTTCCGCAATCACTTTCCCCTGAGCATTAGTTAAAGCAAACGGCAAATTCGCCAAAAATTCTTGAACTAAATTTTTATTCAATAAATACTCTTTTTGGTTCCCCATAGCCAAATTACGAAAGTACCATTTCCGCCTTAACGCCCCCAATTGCAGCAAAAACAACTCATCGAAAGCCAACCTACGCTTAGCAGCGGCCAACTTTTCTTCGTCAGACGGGAAATGGGCCTCCGCCACAGCTTCACTTAAACCAATCAAATTTAACTCCCGCAATGTCGCCTCTCCAATATAATCTTTAATTTGCTTGGTCAAGTACAGCAAAGGAAAAATTTTCTCCCGAAACCACTTCGGAGTCAAAGTCGAAGCACTATGATAAACTGGCACTACCCTACCCGTATGCACCGTTTCCTTATTAGCCTTAACAAGTTCAAATTTTGGCGACAACATCGTAATCTTACCACGGCTCAACTTTGGCTTACCGCTAGCAATAATCACTACCCCATTAGTCAAAACCTGCCGCAAATAAGGCTGATTAAACCAGACTAGTTCCAATTTACCGGTTTCATCTCGCAAAAAAGCCCTAGTCATCAACTTTCCCGTTTTGGTTTGCATGGAAGTAAAACCAGAAATCTCACCCGCAACCGACTGCATCTCCCCTTCCACCAAATCTATCACTCTAGTCGTTTCCGTTTCATCGCTATAACGCCAAGGGAAATAAAAAAACAAATCCCTAAGCGTCCGCACTCCCAACTCCTGCAAAATCCGCAAACGATCTTTTGTCGTTTTTATAAAGTCAGCTAAAGGCAAATCGAGATTATTCATAGATCGACTAGTAATGCTTACTCAAGAGTTATAAGCATATTATTGCAATTTGCATAAACTAAAGTAAATCTAAAATATGGCATTATTTTAGATTTATTTAACCACCTTAGCAAAATTACGCTTACCGGCTTTAAGCAACCTTTCACGATCAAGCGCAACCACATAAGCCAAATCTGCAATTTTTTCTTCATCAATTTTCACACCACCACCCTCAATCAAGCGCCTAGCCTCGCCTTTCGTATTGGCAAATTTCAAAAGCAGCAACAACTCAATCAATTCGATTTGCTCTTTACCCAAACTAAAAACCGGAATATCCAAAGGCACCTCTCTTTCGCTAAATACACGCAAAAAATGCTCCCTAGCAGCCAAAACCGCATCAGGACCATGATAAAGCGCTGTAATCGCCTCAGCCAATCGCAACTTCAAATCACGCGGATTCACACCCGAAGCCAGATCTCTTTTAATTTCGGCAATTTCTGCAAAACTCAAATCCGTAGCCAACTCAAAATAATCGACAAGAGACTCATCGCGAATCGACATCGTTTTGCCAAACATATCCACAGCCGAATCATTAAGCGCAATATAATTACCCAATGATTTCGACATTTTCTCTTTACCATCCGTACCGACCAAAATTGGTACCGTCATCACATTTTGCGGCAACAAACCATGCGCCTTCTGAATCGGACGCGCACACATCATATTAAACAACTGATCCGTTCCACCAATCTCCACATCAGCACGAAGCGGCACAGAATCATACCCTTGCATTAACGGATACATAAATTCTACCAAATTAATCTCGCGCCCCGCCTTAATCCGCTCCTGAAACATATCTCGCTCCAACATCTGCGCCACTGTAAAATTGCCAGCCAAAGACAAAACACCAGAAAAATCCAGCGGCTCCAGCCATTCGTGATTATAGCGAATCTCCAAACTAGCTGGATCCAAAATTTGAGCGGCCTGCGTCAAATAAGTCTCAACATTCAGCAAAACTTGCTCCTTAGTCAACATCGTCCGCGTCTGCGATTTCCCGGTCGGATCACCAATTTGTGCCGTAAAAGTGCCAAACAACAACACAACAGAATGACCCGCCTCCTGGAATTTCTTGAGTTTTCGCAAAGCCACAGCATGCCCCAAAGTCAAATCACTGCCCGTTGGATCAATCCCGAATTTAATTCGCAATTTCTCACCAAGATACAACCTTTTTTCCAAATCCTCATAAACATTAACCTGACTAACTCCACGACATAGCAAATCCTGATTCAGCAAATGCAACTTACGCGCCTCAACAACTTGTTTTGACAATTCAAATTCACAGCTATTTTCCGCCTCTGACAAAACAAAACAGCCAGCCTCAGCTCCAAACTGCGTTTTGAGCTTAGTCAAAAAACGTTCAATCTCAGCCAAAGCCACTTCCTCCTCATGACCCAAAAGCTCAAATCGCAACAAAAAATTCCGCGAATAATCACGAACTTTAGTCTTTTCACTTTGCCGCCAAACCCAATGCCGACACATCACAGCTCTTTCATCTCGCAAAATCACATCACCTTGCTCACAAATCTGCGTATCCGTTTTCCCCAACTGCCAAAACTCCTCCATACCCTCAGCAAAACCCAAATAAACCTCCTCGCCCAAACGATCCAAATCATAAGCACCACAAGGAATCAACTGTCACAAACTAAAACTATTATACACATCGACAAAACTCGACACCGACTTAAGCTCATCACCACGCCCAATAATCAAATCAGCCAAATTTTTCAACGAAACTTGCGCCCCCGAAATCCCCAACTGCCCAAAAACACGATCATAATCAGCAAAAATCGCATGCTCACGATAATTCTCACCCAATAACCCCCGAAACTCCCCCTGTGCCAACCGCAAATCCTCAGCAAGCAGCAAAGCCGCTTTCTCATCAGCCTTAAAACCATAACAATAAGCAAAAACAACCTTGCTACCCGTCTTAGCCAACAGCTCTCGATCAACCTGAATTCGCATAATGGAAGTTTAGTAATTTGAGGTTATATTACTACTTCCCTTAAATTTTGACAAAGATATTTAGATACAAAACTTATTATCCAACAAGTACCTACCAATAACGCATTCACTACCCTTACGAAGTTGATCTACAGAAATATCACTATCCGGATAATAAATGCCCTTAACCAGCAAAGAATCTAATTCATCTGCAACAGAAGCAACCCTACCATGAAAACAAATTCGATCAGAAAAAATCAATAAATCCCCAGGTGAATATGAAACAAACGAAACTCCTCCTTCCCTGGTTAAGCCATCAAGTAAATAATTATTAATCGCAGGCAAAAAATCAGAAACTTCATTAACTATATATAAGCCAAAATCACGCCAT